>JAFNZJ010000034.1 GCA_017382915.1 Clostridia bacterium
ACGAAACGACACATTTATGTGTGGCGGGTAATAGTTGCGTGGCTGGCAGGCCAATACGCAAACGCACTTGTGCGTAGCCAGTAACATTAGGGCTATGCCCGAAAATGAAAAACCACCCGCTATGCGGGTGGATATTTATTTATATGATACTAATTTTTCTAACGGTTCACGCTTTTTGGGTCTGGGTGGCTTATTTTCTTTTGGGTAGCCCAAGGTTATAACCAACCTTACAGGGTACTGGGTATCACAAATTTCCCTTGTTTTTTTATCATCCAGCCAGCCTAAAATACAACTGCCAATTCCTTGGGTGCTGGCTTCGGCAGTAAGATATGCCGCCGTAATACCAATATCTATTGAGCGGTAGTCATTACCCTTAAGCTTGGCGCCCAAAGCGGCGGTTTTAACATAGGGCATTTCACTTATTACTATTAAAACGGGGGCATCTGCGGCAAATTTGTTAATGCCCATACCCACGCAGGCAGCTGCCACCTTTTTTGCGGTGTCACCCTTACATACAGTAAAGTGATAGGGTTGACCGTTACAGGCCGATGGCGCAAGCTGGGCCGCATTTAAAATCTTTTCAAGCTTTTCATTTTCAATATCGCGGGTTGCATCATATTTACGGCAGGATTCGCGGATATTTGCAATCTCTAAAAAGTCCATATTATCTGCCCCTTATTATTCTGCCAAGCTTTTTAATAATCCGCACAGCAAGGTTTAAGCACCTATAAACAAAAAACCTTAAGGGGAATAAAAAGCACCACAGTCTGGCATATAAAATATGCCCTGTATCATCGGCATTATACCATTTACCCTTGCGGCAAAAACGGGTTAAAACGGCCACTATATTTTGCTGCTCAACATCGCTTTCAAGCGGCCAGGTGTTATCGCCCCGCATAAAGTATTTTCTGCCGTTTTCGGTGTCACTAACCTTAACAATTCGGTGTAAAACCACCGTTTTGTCCGCCCTTAAATAAAGCGGAATATCATACTTATTTAGCGGAAATTCGGGCTTTTTTAGTATAATTTTATCCCGCCCGCCATAAAGCATTGGCTTCATACTTCTGCCGTTTGGCACAAAGGTTGCCTCACCGCCCGCATCCACCACTTCTTTAATGGTGGGTATAAGGTCGTTTAGGGTTATATTACTCTGCAAGAGAGGCGTCCTCCAATTGCTTCATAAAGCGTTCAATATCTGCGGCGGCTTGTTCTTCACTTACATCATATTCGGCGGTCATGGCCTTAACTGCTGAAGCTTTATCGCTACCCTTGGCAAACAATTCCCAAAGGAAGTAGCCGGTCTCATTAAGGGTCATAATGCCGTTAAAATCAACCGTTTTTTCGCCCATTGCAACTACAATGTAACTGCCTGCAACATTTCTTACTAAAAAGCCATCTTTAATTTTCATAATGATTAACCCTCCACAATATTGATTTCAATCTCTATTATTTTAATATCCTCAAGGGGTTTATCGCTGCTGTTGGTTTCGGCTGCGGCAATGCTGTCAACAACCTCCATACCCTCAAAAACCTGACCAAAAACGGTGTGCCTGAAATCAAGCCAGGGGGTACCGCCAAGCTCTTTATAGCTTGCGGTTGCCTCGGGCGGAAAGCCGTGCTCGGCATCAAGCTGTTCCATTTGCTCTAACATTGATTCGGGTGCCGAATTTGCCTGTACAATGAAAAACTGGCTACCGTTGGTGCAGGGGCCGGAGTTTGCCATTGAAAGGGCACCGCGCAGGTTGTGTAGCTCGGGGGCAAATTCATCCTCAAAGGGGCCGCCCCAAATGCTTTCACCGCCAATGCCGCTACCCATTGGGTCGCCGCCTTGAATCATAAAATCGGGAATAACGCGGTGAAAAATAAGGTCATTATAATAACCGTTTTTACTGTGTGTTACAAAGTTTTCTACCGCCTTTGGCGCAAACTGCGGAAAAAGCTTAATTTTAATGTCACCCTTGGTGGTTTTCATGGTTGCTACTACATCGCCCTTAACGGGTAAAGCGGTTTGAATGTTCATAATTTATTATCCTTTCGCTGGTTTGTTATTGCATTCTGTTTTTTGCCGAAGCCTCCGGCAAGACAATCTGTGTACGACTGTCATACGGGGTGCCGTTAATGTTAACCTCATGCTCATTGATAAGCGCGGTGGTTGAATTTAAAAAGCTGGCAATACAGGTTCTGGTGCCGGTTTCCCAATAAATGTTTTTTATTTCACGCTCACCACTGTCATTAAGGGTGTTAAGCTCACCCCTTATGGCACTGCCGATGTTTGGTATATCAACCAAATAAATGCAAAGCACCGAAACACCGTCGGGGGATGAAACATTGTATAAATGCCTGCCCTTTGGCAGCTTTTCCATATCAAATGAAAAGGCGTCAACAGCAAGTCCTACCATATTAAAAAGCATTACAAATATAAGCAAAAACACAAAAATAGGTGCCACAAGCCTGCTTTTCATAAAGCTTCACCGCCTAAATAAAAATAATTACTAAGTAATTATACCACATAAATTTAATAAATTCAAGAATTACAAAAACTAACCTCGTGCTTAAATTTACGCTTAAATTTAAGGGGCAAAATTATCCTTAAAGTTTGTCATTATTTTAACAGGCTTCAAGGGGTTAAAAGGGGGCTAAAATCATTGACATAAATACCTTTTTGCGTTATAATAATTTGTGTATTTATGTAATTTTTTCATGCTTTTAAGGAGGCAGTTTTTATGAACGACGCAACTAAATGTTTACACTCAGGCTATACCCCCGAAAACGGAGGGCCCGGTGTTATGCCCATAGTGCAAAGCACCACCTATGCCTTTAATACTACTAAAGAGGTTGGTGACCTTTTTGATATGCCAACCGCACATATGTATTCACGCTTTTCTAATCCCACCACCGATGCGGTGGAAAAGAAAATTGCCGATTTAGAAGGCGGCGTAGCCGCAATGTGCACCTCATCAGGTCAGGCAGCATCACTTCTGTCAATACTTAATGTTTGTTCAGCAGGTGAAAGCTTTTTAAGCAGCGCAACAATATACGGCGGTACAGTAAATCTTTTTGCCGTTACCCTAAAGCGCTTTGGTATTGAGTGCATATTCTTTGACCCCGATGCCCCCGATGAGGAAATTGAAGCCTTAATTAAACCCAACACCCGATGCGTGTTTGGCGAAACCTTGGCCAACCCCAAGCTTGCCGTTATGGATATTGAGCGCATTGCAAATCTGGCCCACCGCCATAATATGCCGCTTATTATTGATAACACCTTCCCAACACCTGTACTTTGTAAGCCGATTTCATTTGGTGCAGACATTGTCGTGCACTCCACCACCAAATATATGGATGGTCACGCACTTCAGGTTGGCGGCATTATTGTTGATAGCGGTAACTTTAATTGGGAAAACGGCAATTACCCCGATTTTTGTACCCCCGATGAGTCATATCACGGCGTAGTTTACACCCGCGATTTTGGAAGGGCAGCTTATGTTGCCAAGGCAAGAATGCAGCTTATGCGTGACTTTGGCTGTTACCCTGCAGCACATTCATCCTTCCTTCTTAACATTGGTATTGAAACACTTGCTCTTCGTATGAAGCAGTACAGTGAAAACGCAATGAAGGTTGCCAAGTTCTTTGAACAGTCGGGCTATTTTGATGTAGTTGCATACCCCGGACTTGAAAGTGACAAATACTATGATTTAGGTAAAAAATACCTATCAAACGGTGCCGCAGGCGTTATTTCGCTTACCGTTAAGGGCGGCAGAAAAAAGGCCATTGCCTTTATGGACGGATTAAAGCTTGCCCGTAATGAGGTGCATGTTGCCGATATTCGCACCTGCGTGCTTCACCCCGCCAGCGCAACCCACCGTCAGCTTACCGATGAACAGTTGGTTGCCGCAGGCATTAACCCCGGTCTTATCCGTTTTTCAGTAGGACTTGAGTCGGTTGAAGATATTATTGAAGATATTAAAAACGGCCTTGCAGCAATTGATGCCGTTGAATAATCCCCAACAATTTTTTTGTGGAGGTTTTTTACCGTGAGTAAAAAAGAAAGCATTTTAAGGCCAAAGGGTAGGGTAAAGGGCGGCGCACGCCTGCCACACAACAAAACCACTGCCGAGGCTAAAACGGTTGTTATTGACCCACCCGAAAAGGTAGTTATTTCTATGTCACAGCATATAGGCGCACCCTGTCAGCCCACCGTTAAGGCGGGGGACCAGGTTTTTGTTGGCACCGTTATAGGTGACAGTGAAAGCTTTATAAGCGCACCTATACACGCCTCGGTTTCGGGTGTGGTAAGTGAAATTACCAAAATCCGCCTGCCGGCAGGCAATATGGTGGATGCCGTTGTAATTGAGTCGGACGGCAAAATGCAGCTTGACCCCGACATTAAGCCCATAACCGTAAACACAGCAGAGGAATTGGTTAAAGCTGTTAGGGACAGTGGCTTGGTTGGTCTTGGTGGCGCAGGCTTCCCTGCCCATGTAAAGCTTACAACATCACCCGATAAGCCGATTGATACCCTTATAATCAACGG
Source organism: Clostridia bacterium (assembly GCA_017382915.1). Taxonomy (GTDB): domain Bacteria; phylum Bacillota; class Clostridia; order Oscillospirales; family Acutalibacteraceae; genus UMGS1279. The sequence continues at coordinate 4,532 of JAFNZJ010000034.1, forward strand.
TGCCGAGTGTGAGCCTTATATCACCGCCGACTACCGTGAGATTATGGAAAACCCCGATGATGTTTTAGACGGTGTTTACCTTATTAAAAAACTGCTTAACATTGAAAATGTAATTATTGCGGTGGAGGATAATAAACCCAAAGCAATAAAAATCCTTTATGAAATTGCCGCCGATAAGCGCGATACCGATGATAAGGTTAAGCTTATGAAGCTTAAATCCCGTTATCCGCAGGGCGCCGAAAAGGTGATTATATATTCAGCAACCAAGCGCAAGCTACCCCTTGGTAAGCTGCCCAGTGATGTTGGCTGTATTGTTATGAATATTACAAGTGTTGCCTTTATTTCACGCTATTTGCGTAAGGGTATACCGCTTGTTAAAAAGCGTATTACGGTGGATGGTAACGCCATTACCGAGCCGAAAAATCTTTTGGTACCAATCGGTACCCCCATCTCACATGTTTTAGAACTTTGCAAGGCAGATGACCCCCAAAAGGTTATGATGGGCGGTCCTATGATGGGTATCACAGTTTATGATACATCCTTGCCAATACTTAAGCAAAACAACGCTATTTTGGCATTTAAGGGCAAGGCGGCCGAAAGCAAGCCCCAAACCGACTGTATCCGTTGCGGTAGATGTATGAGGGCCTGCCCTATGAATCTTACCCCCGCCCCTGTTGAGGGTGCCCTTAAAAACACAAATGTAGATGAACTTAATGCACTTAATGTAATGCACTGTATGGAGTGCGGAAGCTGTGCCTTTGCCTGCCCCGCAGGCAGACCCCTTACCGCCGCCATGCGACTGGCTAAAAATGAAGTAAGAAAGGCGGGTAAGTAATATGCAAAAAATGAATGTTACATCATCGCCTCATATATCGGGACCCGATAATACAACCGGCATTATGCTGGATGTTATCATCGCCCTTTTGCCGGCCACCATTTGCGGAATTTGCTTTTTTGGCTTTAATGCACTGCTTACCGTTGCGGTTTCGGTGGCATCTGCCGTTTTAAGTGAATATCTTTGGTGTAAGGCAATTAAAAAACAAACATCTTTATTAGACCTTAGCGCAGTGGTTACAGGACTTTTGCTTGGTCTTAATTTACCACCGACCCTGCCGCTATGGATGGCGGCGCTTGGCAGTGCAATTGCCATAGTTGTGGTTAAGCAAATGTTTGGCGGTATAGGTCACAACTTTGCCAACCCCGCAATTACAGCCCGTATTGCGCTTATGGTGTCCTTCCCAACCGCTATGACCACCTACATAGTACCCTTTACCGACAATGTAGTTTCATCCGCAACACCCTTAGGTGGCGGAGATTTTGCCCTTTCAAAGTTGTTTTTCGGCATACACCCCGGCACAATTGGTGAAACCTCATCACTGCTTTTATTGGCGGGCGGTGTTTACCTTGTAATTCGCAGGGTTATAACACCCGAACTGCCACTTGCCTTTATGGCATCGGCGGCAGGTCTTGCCTGGGCGTTAGGCGATGACCCCGTAAAGACACTTTTCACAGGCGGTCTTATGCTTGGTTCAATATTTATGGCTACCGATTATGTAACCTCACCCCCTACAAGGCTTGGTAAAATCATTTTCGGTGTAGGCTGTGGTCTTATTACGGTTGTTATTCGCCATTTTGGCAATATTCCGGAGGGTGTTTCATTTGCAATACTGCTTATGAATATTTTAACCCCACATATTACTCGCTTAACCGCTAAAAAACCCTTTGGAACGGAGGGCGAGCAAAAATGAAAAACAAGGTAAAAGAACTTTTAATGCCTGTTATAGTACTTACCCTTATTGCCGCAGTTATGGCTGCGCTTCTTGGCGGCACCAACCTGCTTACCAAGGACCAAATTGCCCTGCTTTCAAAGCAGGCTAAGGAGCAGGCAGTAAAGCAGGTAATTAAGGCCGATAAGTATGAAGATGCCAAGATAAACTATAACGGCACCGATTATGATTATATAGTGGCTAAAACAGCCGATAAAACTGTAGGTTATGCCTTTACCCTTTCGTCAAACGGTTACGGCGGCGCAGTGGAGTCGGTTATAGGCATTGATGCCAGCGGTGAAATAACCGCCGTTGAAATTACCGATGTTTCGGGTGAAACACCCGGTCTTGGACAAAATGCCGCAAATGAGAATTTTTACGGTCAGTTTGCAGGCAAAAAGGGTAGCGTTGAGGTTGTTAAATCGGGCGCTAAAGAAAATCAAATAAACGCCGTTACAGGCGCTACCATAACCTCAAAAGCTGTTACAAACTCTGTAAATCTTGCAACAGAGCTTTACAATGAAATTACTAAAAAGGGGGAATAGCAGGTGAAGAAAAACGGTAATCTAAGTATTATTACCAAGGGAATTATAGCAGAAAACCCTGTTTTAAGGCTTGTTCTTGGCACCTGCCCAACCCTTGCAGTTACCACCTCTGCCCTAAACGGTATTGGTATGGGACTTTCGGCAACCTTTGTGCTTATTTGCTCGGGTGCCGCCATATCACTGCTTCGTAACATAATTCCCCAAAGGGTGCGTATACCCGCATACATTACAATAATCGCCGCATTTGTTACCATTGTTCAAATGCTGGTTAAGGCGTTTTTACCCGCCATTGATGCGGCGCTTGGCATATTTTTGCCCCTTATAGTTGTTAACTGTATTATTTTGGCAAGGGCAGAAATGTTTGCCGCCAAAAACCCCGTTATTCCATCAATTTTAGATGGACTTGGTATGGGTATTGGCTTTACCGCTACCCTTACCGCAATGGGTATTATCCGTGAGCTTTTAGGCGCAGGCACAATATTCTCTCTGCCTGTGACCGCCAATGTTATTGACCCAATGCTGGTTATGATTTTGCCACCCGGTGGCTTCTTTGTTTTTGGTATTTTGGTGGCAGTTTCAAACGCTATTGCTACCAAAAAGGGCAAAAAGCCGGTTGAAGGTCTTGGTTGTTCAGGTTGTTCACAAAACGGTAGCTGTCCCTTTGCCGATATGGCGGCAGAACAGTGCCAAAAGCCTGCCGATGCAGAGCAGCAGTACGGTGAAACCTTAAAGGATGATATGACCGCCAAGGATGAATCAAAGGCGGATACCCCCGAAAAGGAGGCTGGCGAAAATGACTGATATGTGGTCAATGGTTATTTCGGTTTTGCTTGCCGGCATTCTTACCGATAATATGGTGCTTTCCAAGTTTTTGGGCATATGCCCGTTTCTTGGCGTTTCAAAAAAGCTTAACACCGCATTTGCAATGGGTATTGCGGTAATTTTGGTAATGCTGGCATCCACCGCCGTTACCTACCCAATTTATGTATATTTGCTTATTCCAAGCGGACTTGAATATTTGCAAACCATAGCCTTTATTTTGGTTATTGCCGCACTTGTTCAGCTTATTGAGGTATTGCTTAAACGCTTTATACCCCCAATTTATAAGGCGCTTGGTATTTATTTGCCCCTTATTACCACCAACTGTGCGGTGCTGGGCATTACACTTTTACATTTTACAAACCAAAAAATTACAAGCTTTGCTGAAACCGTTTCGGGCGGATATCAAAGCGGCAGTGTATTTTTAGTTTGTATGGCAAACGCACTTGGTGCAGGCGCAGGCTTTTTACTTTCAATGCTGCTTTTTGCAGGTGTTAGAAGTAGGCTTGAAAAGGCAAATGTACCCAAGTTTTTACAGGGTTTACCCATAACCCTTATAGCCGCCGCAATAGTAGCCCTTTCGTTCTTGGGCTTTGCGGGTGTAGCGTAGGGGGTGCTTAAAATGACTGAACTTTTAATTGCTGTTGCCATTATAGGCGGCATAGGTCTTTTGGGCGGCGTGCTTCTTTCGGTTGTGTCACATATTTGTGATAAAGGCGATGAAAATGAGCGCCTTGCCGAAATTCGCGATTGCCTGCCTGGTGCCAACTGCGGTGCCTGTGGTTATGCGGGCTGTGATTCCTACGCTGAAGCGGTTGAAAACGGCTCGGCCGAGCCTAATCTATGCGCCCCGGGCGGTGTGGATACCGCCAAAAAGCTGTCTGAAATTTTGGGTGTAGAGGTTGAGCTTACCCCCAAGGTTGCAAAGGTGCTTTGCAACGGTTGTGAGGCAAATACCGAAACCAAATATAATTATCAGGGTATGACATCCTGCCGTGCCGCGGCCGCCCTTGCAGGTGGTATGAAGCTTTGTGAAAATGGCTGTTTGGGCTTTGGCGACTGCCAAAATGCCTGTAGTTTTGATGCCATTTCGGTGGTTGATGGCGTGGCCAAGGTTGACAGCGACCTTTGTGGTGGTTGTGGCTCTTGCGCCAATGTCTGCCCCAAGCAGATAATAAAAATTGTACCCCTTAAAAAGGCGGCGCTTGTGCCCTGCAGTAATACCGATAAGGGTGCAGTGGCACGCAAGGCCTGTAAGGTGGCCTGTATTGGATGTAAGGCCTGTGTTCGCGCCTGCGAATATGATGCCATAAAGGTAGAAAACTTCCTTGCAACGGTTGACACCGAAAAGTGTACCGCTTGCGGAAAGTGTGTATCGGCCTGTCCACAAAAAATTATTGTTACTTAATAAAAATGCCCGACCGAAATTTCTTTCGGTCGGGTTTTTATATACCTTTATACTTTTTTCTGGTGGCCATACCGCCGCGTATGTGCCGTTCACTTTTATTTATCTCAAGTATTTTTTTAACCTCCCTATAAAGCTCGGGATTTCTTACTTTAAGCCTTTCGGTTACATCCTTATGTACAGTCGATTTTGAAATGTTAAAAACACCTGCCGCGCCCCTGACGGTTGTTTTATGGCATTTTATGTATTCGCCCAGCCTACAGGCGCGCTCTGCTACCGCTTCTTTCATAATGCTTCTCTCCTTTAGTAAAGAATATGAAAAGCGGCGCCTTTTTATGCGTATTAAAAGTTGACATAGTATTTTTATAATGATATAATGTGAACATAAAAAATCGGCCTTTGAAAGGGTGTTTGACCAAAATGAAAATAGTTAATATTATGAACTTTGTAAGGGACTATGACCCCCGCTATGAGGGCTCGGCTGAGCGGATGTTTGCCCTTACCGAAAAGGAGCTTGAGTTGGTGCAAAAGCACGGCTTTGATAACACCTTTTTGCTTCAGTATGATGCTTTAATCAACCCCAAATATCAAACCCTTTTTAAAACCAAGGCCAATGACACCACCGAGCTTGGTCTCTGGTATGAAATTGTACGCCCCCTTACCGATGCCGTAGGCATTAAATGGCGTGGCAGAGAGGACTGGTCTTGGGATTGGCATATAGTACCCGGCTTTTCAATGGCATACACTAAAAATGAGCGCAAAATACTTATTGATGAGGCTATGAATAGGTTTAAGGGTATTTATGGCTATTACCCCAAAACTGTCGGCAGCTGGCTTATTGATACCTACACGGCAGAGTATCTGGTAAATGAATATAATGTGTCGGCAATTGCCATTTGCCGCGACCAAGTAGCAACCGACGCCTACACTTTGGTTGGCGGTCACTTTAACACACCCTACTTTCCAAGTAAGAAAAATATTTTCACCCCTGCCAGCACCAAAGAAAATACCCTTAATGTACCTGTATTTCG
>JAFNZJ010000035.1 GCA_017382915.1 Clostridia bacterium
ACGAAACGACACATTTATGTGTGGCGGGTAATAGTTGCGTGGCTGGCAGGCCAATACGCAAACGCACTTGTGCGTAGCCAGTAACATTAGGGCTATGCCCGAAAATGAAAAACCACCCGCTATGCGGGTGGATATTTATTAATGTTATTTAAGCTTATAACCACAGGTGCCGCAGAATGAAGCAGCAGGTGGATTTACTGCATCACAACGAATACATTTGCCGTTGTTATGTACAGGTGGCTGAACAGGCTGTACGGGAGGTTGAACAGGCTGTACAGGGGGCTGTACGGGTTGAACAGGTTGCACCGGCTGTACAGGTGATTTGATAGGCTCAACGCGTGGCTGTACTGGTTGAACAGGCTGTACGGGTTGAACAGGTTGTACGGGTTGAACAGGTTGCACAGGAGGTTGTACAGGCTGAACAGGGGTCTGCACAGGTGGTTGTACAGGAGGTGGTTGTACAGGCGGCTGTGCGGGTGCGCCGTACTGGGGTGCCGCAGGTTGTGCTGCAACATTAACCCTTACAATACCGTGTGAAGCAGCAAGTGATTGCTCAAATTCGGTAATATCGGTTACTAAAAGTGCCTTTGCACCATAACCGTACCAACCGTCAATACCCATTTCACCAACATATACACCCGGCACAATGGGGAACTTAAGCCAAGCCTCTAAATGAAGCTTACCATCGGTAATAATGGGTTTCATAAATTTAGGGGCAACCCAAAAGCCTACACCCCTTTTATAAACCTGCTCGCCTTCAATTAAAACATACTCATAGCCTTTTGAAAGAAGCAGACCGTGAACATCATTAGCAAATTTTGCGGCATCGCCGACAAAGGTATATTCTCTAATTTCTCTTTTGCCCATAAAAAACAACTCCTTAACTAGTATAAAATTATAATATCATATCAAAACATTTTGGTCAATAAAAATATGCTAATATTCGACATTTTTCTCCTGCTCATTTTGTATATCGGGGTAGGCCGAAATAAGCGGCGGCAGGTAGGTTTTACCCTTAATGGTTCGCAAAATATAATTGTTTGTAATTATAATAATTTTGTCTTTCAGGCAAAGCAGAGCAATCAGATTTGGCACCGCCATAAGACCATTAAAGGCATCGGCAATAAGCCAAATGGTATCCAGCCGTAAAACCGACCCCGGTATAACCGCCAAAACAAAAATAAGCTTATAAATAAAGGTAGATTTTTCACCAAACAAATACAAAGCGCATTTTATACCGTAAAAGGACCAGCCCATAACGGTTGCCAACGCAAAAAGCAGGGTAAAAAGTGCAACCAAATCACCCGCAGGTGCACCAAGGCTACTGCTAAATGCGGCGGCCACCATATTTGCCCCCTCAAGCGAAGGGCATTTATAAACCCCCGATGTAAGCAGGGCAAAGGCGGTAAGACTGCAACCAATAATGGTGTCAAAAAATACCGTAAAAATGCCCCACATACCCTGTACGGCGGGCTCGGTTACATCCGATGCCGCCCCCACAATAACGGCCGAGCCCAAACCTGCCTCATTTGAAAAAACACCCCGCCGCATACCAATTTCCATTGCTTTTTTTATTCCATACCCTGCGGCGCCGCCAAGGGCGGGCTTAAGACCAAACGCCCCCTTAAAAATGGCTATCAGTGCATCACCAAAACTGTCAAGATTTATAAAAATTATTAAAAGGGTGCCTAAAATATAAAGCAGGGTGGATATGGGCACAAGCTTTTCGGTAATTCGGCAGATTGTGTGAATACCGCCAAAAACCACCAAACCAATAATTACTGTCAGTACCGCCGCCGTTACAGCGGTGGGTATTTTTATGCCAAAAATACCATTTTCAAGCAGTGATGATACCGTGTTGACCTGTGTCATATTGCCCATTCCAAGGGATGCCAGCATACAAAAAAACGCAAAAGAAAAGGCAAGCGGTTTTTTAAAATGCTTTAAAAACCTCTTACCCTTTAAACCTTCTGTTAAATAATACATTGCGCCGCCGCAAAATTCATTTTTACTATTTTTCTTTCGGTAGTAAATTCCCAGTAAATTTTCGGCATAGGCGGTGGTCATACCAAGCAATGCCGAAATCCACATCCAAAAAACGGCGCCCGCACCACCCAGCGTTATGGCCGATGCCACACCCGCAATGTTGCCGGTACCGATTGTGGCGGCAAGTGCGGTGGATATTGCCTGAAACTGGGTTATACCGCCCTTTGGTGCCTTTTTATTTTTTGAACTAAAAAGAGAAAAAACTGTACGCTTTAGCGCCAGTCCTAAATGCCGTATGCTAAAAAATTTTGTCTTAACGCCAAGGTACAGCCCTGTGCCTAAAAGCAAAATAATCATAGGGCTACCCCAAATAATATTGCCGTTTATCCACTCTAAAAAGCTGTTGAAATTAGGCATAATAGCACCCCAAAAACCAAATTATTGCACCTATTTGCAGTAAAAGTAGTAGTGGCACCGTAATAAAAAATTTAGGCTTTAGGGTTTTGTGCCTAAAAACATACATACCAAACATTCCGCCAAGCGACCCAAATAAAAAGCAAAATAAAATAAGGGTAAATTCGGGTATGCGGTAGCGGTTTTTAATGGCCTTAAACTTGTCAATACCAAATAAAATAAAGGTGATAATATTTATAATTGCCAAATAAAAAATTAAAGCCTTTAAAAGCATATTATCACCCTTTATTATAAATATTTTTTAGCAAAATCCTCATCATTTTGGTAACGTATCAGCTCATAATATTGGTTGGCCAAAAGATAGGTATCATCAAGGTGGGTAAAAAGCGGTGGTCTGTTTACACCTAACATATAGTCATTAACCTTTTTGCAGCGCTTTGTCGCCAAGCTTTTTTGATGCTTAATATCATTTTCAAGGTCATACCCCACCGAGCGATATGTAGGAAAGCCGTCTTTTTCTTCGGCCAAATTACGCATTAAATTATGACCTATTTTGTAAAGTAAAGCAAAAATGTTTTGCCTGTCATCAAAGGGCAGTCCCTTAATTTTTAAATCAATAAGTCGGCTGTTTCGTCCTTGTTCAGAATTTCTGTAAAAAGCAAAAAAATCTGACCCCCAAGGATGCTTATATTCACCAACCTTTATAACTTCTTTCATAATTCACCTATTCCTACCTTGAAAATAGTGCAACCGTTTCAACATGCGCGGTGGCGGGGAACAGGTCAACGGGACTGTACTCTTTAAGACTATAACCAAGCCCACCAAGAAGCTTGGCATCCCTTGCCAGTGTTGCAGGGTCGCAGGATATATAAATTATCTTTTTAGGGGCAAAATCGGTTGCAATAATACTAATCAGACCTTCATCACATCCCTTGCGGGGCGGGTCAACTATAACCACATCGGGCTTTATGCCGCGGGTCTTAAGGTCGCCTGCCGCTTTGGTGGCATCACCCAAAATAAACTCGCAGTTTTCAGCATTGCAGCTTACGGCATTTTGCTTTGCGTTTTCTATGGCGGCGGGCACAATTTCCACTCCGTAAAGGTAGCGACCGTCAGCACCGCACAGATTTAAAACACTAAGCCCTATGGTACCAATACCGCAAAACAGGTCAATTATTATGTTATCATCCTTTTCAATATATGCGGCGGCCTTTTTGTATAGCACCTCGGCGGCGGGGCGGTTTACTTGGTAAAAAGATTCGGCAGAAATTTTCACCTTAACGCCACAAATTTCATCATTTATATAGGGTTTTCCATAAACCAAAACGGTCTTTTCGCCCAAAATAACATTGGTGTCTTTTTTGTTTATGTTATATTCAAGGCTTACCAGCGCATCGCCGATATATTCTTTAAGGGCTTTGGTAAGCTCATCTGCAAAGGGCAGGCTGTCACCGTTTATTATAAGCACCACCATAACCTCGCCCGTTGTTTCACCAAAGCGAAGAAGTGCGTGACGAAGCAGTCCCTTGCCGGTTTGCTCATCGTATGCGGTAAGGTTAAATTTGTCTGCCCATACCTTTACACCCTGCATAGCCTTTTCAAAAATATCGGGCTGAAGCAGGCAACCACCGTTTTTAACAACCCTGTGTGAATGGCGTGCAAAAAAGCCATAGCAAAGCCCATCTTCACCGTATGAAAAGGGGTACTGCGCCTTATTGCGGTAATGACAAAGGGCGGGGGAGGGCGTAATGGGTAGCGGGTCAAGGTTTATTCCGCCAATGCGGTTAATGGCATCCTTAACAGATTGCTCTTTAACCATAAGCTCATGCTCATAGGTAATGTGCCTAAATGAACAACCACCGCACTGCCTAAAGGCTAAACAGTCCACATCCTTTCGGTGGGGTGATGGGACTATAACCTCCATAAGCTTGCCAACGGCAAAGCTTTTTTTAACCTTTATTATATGCGCCTTTACGGTGTCACCAACGCCGGTCTGGTCAACAAAAACGGCAAGTCCGTTATATTTGCCAATACCTGCCCCAAGTGATGAAAGGGCGGTGATTTCTAAAATAATTTCATCGTTCTTTTTCATTTTTATTTCCTTTATAAAAATTATATAAAAATAATACCATAATTGCCGTCCTTTTTCAAGGCACACCACCTTTAAAATAAATTTATTCACCCGACAGATTACGACCTATTTTTTAAATGCGGGGTTATATAATGGTTGTAGTCTTTAGGGGGTGGAGCTTTGGTTATATATGCAGATGTGCTTTTTGTTTTAAATATGTATGTAAACTTTTTTATCTTAAAGCTTACCTTTGCGGTGTGTAAAAGTAAAACCCGCCTTTGGCGACTTATATTAGCATCACTTTTAGGGGCGCTTGGCGCATTTTACATACTTTTGCCCTACACTAATTTTTTTACCGATTTTTTATTCAGAATTTTTATATCATCGCTTTTGGTTTTGGTGGCGGTAGGCTTTAATACCGTTAAATGCTTTATAAGGCATGTGGGGGTGTTTTTTGGCGCATCATTTTTATATGCGGGCGCAATGCTGGGGCTTTGGGCGGTCTTTAAAATTAAAGGCATTGCCATAAAGGGCTCGGTAGTTTATATGGATATTTCGCCCGTAATTTTAATTATGTCCACACTTATTTGCTACATAATAATTTCGGTAATCAGGTTTTTTTCATCCCGCCACGCACCAACTGCAAGCAGATGCAAGCTGTCACTGACCGCCAATGAAAAAACGGTAGATATAACGGCAATTGTTGATACCGGTCATAGCCTTAGCGATGCCATAACAGGCAAAAGTGTAATAATAATTGACGGCGCGGTGGCAAAAAAACTTTTTGAATTTGTGCCCGACCTTTACACACTGCAAAGCGCGGGTGAGCTGTCAGGCTTTAGGGTAATACCCTATTCATCGGTTGGGGGGCACGGGCTTTTGGTTGCCTTTTCGCCCCAAAGACTAATAGCAAGGTTGGATGGGGCGTCCGATACCGAGCTTACCGCCCTTTGCGCCATAACAAATGAACCTCTTGGTGAAGATTACAGGGCAATTATAAGCCCCGAAGCATTAAATATTTGAAAGGAAAATAAACAATGAAAATAATCATAATTGCCCAAAATTTTATAAAGGCGACCCTTCAAAAGCTAAAGGGTATGACCAAAAGTCACTACATAAACGGGCCGGATATTCTGCCCCCGCCCTTTACCGCAGCCGAGGAGGAGCAGCTGCTGTCACAAATGGACCAAAACCCCGAACAGGTTAAAAGTGAATTGGTAACCCACAACCTTAGACTGGTGGTTTATATAGCCAAAAAGTTTGAAACCCATACAGCAGGTATTGAGGACCTTATTTCAATAGGCACCATAGGTCTTATTAAGGCGGTTGGCACCTTTAAGCCCGAAAAGGGAATAAAGCTTGCCACATATGCATCGCGCTGTATTGAAAATGAAATTTTAATGTATTTAAGAAAAACCAGTAATCTAAAGGCCGAAATTTCACTTGATGAGCCGCTTAATGTTGATTGGGACGGCAATGAACTGCTTCTTTCAGATATTTTGGGCAGCGACGGTGATGAAATATCCCGCGGAATAGAAATGCAGGATGAGCATAATATACTAAAACAGTTGGTGGCGTCATTACCCCCAAGAGAGCGCCAGATTATGGAGATGAGGTTTGGTATGTTTGGGTATGAGGAATATACTCAAAAGCAAATTGCCGACTGTCTTGGAATATCGCAGTCGTATATATCCCGCCTTGAAAAACGCATAATTGATAAGCTAAAAAAATCAATAGAAAAGGCAGTGGGTTAGTAAAACCCGCTGCTTTTTTGCCTTTTGTTTATATAAAATGCGAATAATTGTTAAAATCTTGAAGCCCAATTATGGCTAAACCCCCAAAAATTTAAAAACCTGCAAAAAACCCTTTTAAAAATTAAAAAAAGGTGGTATAATAAAGTGCTACCATAAAAATGGTATATCTATGTATTATAATTAGGAGGTAATTCTTAATGAGCAAAAAGTTTGTTTATCTGTTCAAAGAGGGCGACGCTTCCATGCGTGAGCTTCTCGGCGGTAAAGGTGCCAACCTTGCAGAGATGACCAAAATCGGTCTTCCTGTTCCTCAGGGCTTTACCGTAACTACTGAGGCTTGTACCCAGTATTATGAAGATGGCAGAAAAATCAACGATGATATTCAGGCACAAATTATGGAATACATCGACAAAATGGAGGAAATCACCGGCAAAAGGTTCGGCGATAAAGAAAATCCCCTTCTTGTTTCGGTTCGTTCCGGCGCCCGCGCTTCAATGCCCGGTATGATGGACACCATTCTTAACCTCGGCCTTAATGAAGAGGTTGTTGAAACCATGTCTAAAAAGTCAGGCAACCCCCGTTGGGCTTACGACTGCTATCGTCGTTTTATTCAAATGTACTCCGACGTTGTTATGGAGGTTGGTAAAAAGTACTTTGAAGAACTCATTGACAAAATGAAGGAAGAAAAGGGTGTTACCCAGGACGTTGACCTTACCGCTGACGACCTTAAAACCCTTGCCGAGCAGTTCAAAGCCGAATATAAAAATAAAATCGGCAAAGACTTCCCTGCAGATCCTAAAGAGCAATTAATGGGCGCTATTGAGGC
>JAFNZJ010000036.1 GCA_017382915.1 Clostridia bacterium
ACGAAACGACACATTTATGTGTGACGGGTAATAGTTGCGTGGCTGGCAGGCCAATACGCAAACGCACTTGTGCGTAGCCAGTAACATTAGGGCTATGCCCGAAAATGAAAAACCACCCGCTATGCGGGTGGATATTTATTTATTTTTTAAATATCTGCTCGGCATAACGCACGGCATCCATTGCCGTTTTTGCGTATTTGTCAGCCTTTATTTGGTTTGCGTACTCTTGTGTTAAAACTGCGCCCCCAACAATTATTTTAACATTTGGGTAGTTTTCCTTTAGTAGTAAAACCGTTTGCTCCATTGCAGGTAGGGTGGTGGTCATAAGGGCAGAAAGTCCAACCATTGCGGCACCGCTTGATTTTACCGCTTCCAACACCTTTTCCGGTTTAACATCCTTGCCCAAATCAATTACGCTAAAACCATAGTTTTGAAGCAATACCTTAACAATATTTTTGCCAATATCGTGTATATCACCCTTAACGGTGGCAATAACTATTTTTCTTGCCCCGTTACTTGTGGCGCTTGGCATTTTTGTTTTAACCTCATCAAAGGCGCAGGTGGCGGCCTCGGCGCTCATAAGCAGTTGAGGTAAATATACCGTTTTAGCCTCAAAGCCTTTGCCCACCTCATCAAGGGCGGGTACTATATATTGGTTTATTACGGTCAGTGGCTCGGTGTTTTTTAAAAGCTCGGCCGCGGCTTTGGTGGCATCTGCCTTAAGACCGTTTACAATAGCGTCAAAAAGCCCATTTACAGAGGCGCTTTGTTTTTGCTGTGTCGCAAAAACTGTATTTTCAGGCGCTAAATCTGCCGCGAAATCAATATATTTCTTACAGGCAGAGTCAATACCCTTTAGCGCCAAATAACTGTAATACACCTTTTGCATATCAAGTGAAAACGGGTTCATAATTGCGGCGGAAAGACCATTTTCAAGTGCAAGCGCAAAAAATGTGGAAGTAACAAAATCGCGATTGGGTAGACCAAATGAAATGTTTGAAACACCAAGTGAAGTTTTTATGCCCTTTTCGGTTAAAAGCTTAACCGCCTTTAAGGTTTCGTTACCCGCGTTAGGGTCGGCCGAAACGGCCATTGCAAGCGGGTCGACAATAATATCCTTTTGGCTAATGCCGTATTGCTTTGCAGTGGCAATGATTTTTTCGGCTATCGCTACACGCTCATTGGCGGTGTCGGGTATGCCATTTTCATCAAGTGTAAGCGCAACAATAACACCGCCGTATTTGGCTGCTAGCGGAAACACTGCATCCATACTTTCTTTTTTGCCGTTTACCGAATTTATCATGGCTTTGCCGTTATATGCCCTAAGCCCCTTTTCAAGTGCCTTCGGCAAGGCGGTATCTATTTGAAGTGGCAGGTCGGTAACGGCTTGAAGCTCCTTTACAGTGCGGCAAATAAAATCAGCCTCATCAATATCGGGCAGACCCACATTAACATCAAGTGCGTGGGCGCCCGCGTTGGCCTGCTTAATACCCTCATTTAAAATATGGGGCATATCATTTTCCATAAGTGCCTGCTTAAAGCGTTTTTTGCCTGTGGGGTTGATTCGTTCACCAATAAGCACGGGCTTATTATGAAATTCCACCGCGTGTGTGTAGGATGATATAACCGTTATATTTTTATCCTTAATTTTATTAAAACTTGCGTTTTTTAAATTGTCGCTTACTGCCTTTATATATTCGGGCGAGGTGCCACAGCATCCACCCAGAATAGAGGCGCCCATATTTGCAATGTCCAGCATAGCGTCGCCAAAGCAGTTTGCATCCACGTTAAATACGGCCTTGCCATTTTCGGTAGTAGGCAGACCTGCGTTAGGCTTAACAATAACAGGGGTGGACGATAGGCGAACAAGTTCATTTACAATGCCCTTCATTTCATTAGGACCAAGTGAGCAGTTTAGACCAAGGGCATCAACCTTTAAGCCCTCAAGCATCGCTACCATTGCGGCGGGATTGGCGCCGGTCATAAGCTTGCCTGTGGCGTCATAAACATTGGTTACAAAAAGCGGTAAATCAGAATTTTCCTTTGCTGCTAAAACGGCCGCCTTAGTTTCAAGGGAGTCGTTCATTGTTTCAACAAAAATAAGGTCGGCGCCATACTTTACACCAAGCTTTACGGTGGCGCTAAAAATTTCTACCGCTTTTTCAAACTCTAAATCTCCAAGAGGTTTTAAAAGTTTGCCAAGAGGTCCAATGTCAAGAGCAACATATCGGTGCTTTATTTCACTGTATTCTGCCACCGCATTTTTAGCACAGCTTAATGCGGCACAGATGATACTATCCAACTCATCCATATCAAACTTAAGGGTGTTGGCACCAAAGGTGTTGGCTAAAATTATATCGCTGCCTGCCTTAAGATATGCTTTATGAATATTTGTAACGGCGGCAGGGTTTTGAATGTTCCACCTTTCGGGCAGTTCACCCGCTTTAAGGCCCTGCTTTTGCAGTTCGGTGCCCATAGCACCATCCAGCAGGATAAAGCCGCTTTTAATTTTTTCTATTATGTTCATAGTCATATCTCCTGATTTGGTATACCAACAATAGCGGTAATTGATTTTGTTGGGGTAAGCATTAAACCGTCGGTAAGGCTAAGACCTATTTTGCGGTGAGTGTCAAGCAGGGTTATTATCTGCCTTTGAAAAGAAAGGTCAAAATCGCCGTATCCCGGGCTAAAGCGCGGGCGCAAAGATTGTCCCGCCTGATTTTCAAGCAGGTCGTTAAGGCTGTTTGCAAGTCCTTCAACCGCGGCTGAGCCCACAGCATCTAAAATAACCGCCTCTGATGGGGAGGTTAAAAGGCTGCGGTTTAATGCTAAATCAACTCCGACACCCAGTGTAACAGCAAATATAAAAGCATAATTGCAAGCCTTTAAGTTTTTGGCAAGTGATTTGCTTTTGGTTATAGCAAAGCCAAAATCAACGGTATCGTTTGTTACCTTTATAGGCAGTCTAATATAACACCCCAAAGGGGTGGCGATTTTTTTGAAGTTATTTACCGCATCCTGCACAAGGTTTTGTAGGGTGTCATTGCCACCCGCGGCACCAATATAGCACATGGCTTCGCTTATATTTACATTAAAGTTTAGGTCTTTTAGTGTGATTACTGTACTCATAGTATTTGTGATAAATTCTCTTTAATTTTTTGGGCAATGTCGGGTTTATTCATTGAATAAACATGAATATGGTTAACGCCGTTTGCCAAAAGGTCAATAATTTGTTCGGTTGCATAGGCAATGCCGGCCTGCTTCATTGCGGCGGGGTTATCAGAAAACTTGTCAACAATTTGTTTAAACCTGCCGGGTAGCAGGGTGCCCGAAAGACTGCATATACGACTAATTTGTTTGCCGTTTGTAACCGGCATAATACCCGCGCAAACAGGCACTGTAATACCTGCATCACGCACTTTATAAAGAAAATTATAAAGTATATTATTATCAAAAAACATTTGGGTTGTTAAAAAGTCGCAACCTGCGTTGCATTTTTCTTTTAAATATAAAATGTCCTGCTTTTGGTTTGGTGATTCGGGGTGTCCCTCGGGATAGCAGGCGCCACCAATACAAAAATCACCTTTGGAGCGGATGTACTGCACAAGCTGTGAGGCGTGGTCAAATGACCAAGAGCCGTTTTTTTCATACCCTTCGGGTATGTCACCGCGCAGCGCCAAAATGTTTTCAATATTGTTTGCCTTTAGGGCGTCAAGCATTTGGTTAATCTGTTGTTTGGTGGATGACACACAGGTTAGGTGCGCCAAGGTGGGAACATTATATTTATTTTGAATGTTTTCTGCCACCGAAACGGTGTACCTGCTGGTGCCACCGCCTGCGCCGTATGTAACGCTCATAAAATCGGGTTTAAGTGCGGCAATACCCTCAGTCGCCTCTTTAACCGAATCAAAGGCATCGGTTGTTTTGGGCGGAAAAACCTCAAAAGAAAGTGTGGGTTTATTGGTTTTAAAAACTTCACTTAGTTTCATATAAAGCTCCTTAATGCAAATAGGGTACAGATAAACTGCACCCTACTCGGTTAATCTATTTCTAATTCTGTAAGACGCAATTTAAATTGCTCAACCGTTTTATTTTCGGCAATAAATTCATCCCTGGCTTTTCTTGCGGCGGCAGACCAATCACGGAATTCTTCATCATAAAGCTTACCGTTTCTAAGCCTTGAGTGGTTGCGCTTGTACGCGCGGTTGTACTCGGCGTAGATGGGGTTTTCAGCATATTTACCCTTGAAGGTACGCATTGCACCTATTTGGGCACAACGCTTGTTTTCACCAAGGCTTATTCTGCTGCAGTACTCACTGTCACTTCTGCCTGAAGGCACAAAATATTCACCACAGCAACGGCATTTTTTAATGGGCAGTTCACCTTTAACGGTGTGAAACAGCTCAAGTGCCAATAAATCATCGGGATTGTTGATTTCAAACTCAGCAAGGATGCCGCTGGCATTATCAATAAGCGATGCTTTTACGGTACCCAAATTTGCAGAGCGTTCAAAATCGTACTCACTTGCCATTTGCATATTAAAACTGCGGTTAAGACCACTGCCGCTTTCACACTTAATAATGTAAAGGCGCTGTGCAGGGGTATACTTTGCAAGGCTACTATCGGGGGATACTATATCCTCAATTTGATGCTTTGTGCGGTTGCGACGGAATTCCATATCCTTACAAATTACCTTGCCAAGCCAAGATGCAATTTCTTCAGCATCGTTTGTAAGCAGCATGGTGGGTAAAAACTCATCGGCAATTTCACTGCATAAAAAGTCTTCTAAAACATCCCTGATGGCGGACTTATTATTGCAACTTAAAATTAAGCACTCGGCATAAAATTTAAGGTAAATAAAAAGGTAAGGGTTGCTTTCCAAAGCTTTGCGCAAAAACGGAACATATGCACCCATGGTTGGTGTGTCAATTCTGCCCGAAACATCGGTCACAAACTTTTTACCAAGTATGGAGAACAACTTTTCAGATATTTGGGGACTTACAGCCGTAAAGTCGGTAATGGCACCGCCTAATGAATAGGGTGTTTTTTCCACCACGCCTGATGTGGACATTGTAAAACGAAGCATTAAATCTTTTTCGTTAAAAAGCACCCAACCTATCATAAGTCGATTCCTCCCTCTTTTTAAAAATTCAAAAAACACTATATATTGGTACCCCCAAAAAACGGCATACTATACCTATTTTTGGGCTTGAAAATCTGTATTAGTATTATACATTTTTCCACAAAAAAGTCAAGAGTTAAAGGGGTTACAATATTGTAACAATACTTATAATCTATGAATATAATGTGGTATAAAAAAGCTCTTCCTTTTACATAAAGGAGGTGACACAAAATGCAAAACTGCAAAAATAAATGCAGCTTTTATTTTATCGCTTATTTTATTAGTATTATTGCAGGTACTGCCGCAGGTCTGCTTTTTGGCTTTGGTATAATCCCGTTTTTGACAACTGCAATAACGGGTGTTATTGCCTTTGCGGCGCTTACCCTTATAACACTTCTTTTTAATGGGTTGAATGACAACTGTGACAGCTGTCCCTTTGGTACCCCTAAATGTGTTTTAAAGCATCTTGCTGTACAGGCGGCATTAACGGTTATTTTTGGACTTTTAACCCTTACCTTTGGCGGTGTGCTGGTTGCGGACGCAATATTTTTAGGTTTAACGGTAGCGGCATTTGTTGCTACAATCGTTTCGGTAGTGGCTACTGCCTTTTTAAATGATTAAAAACAATAAACAAAACTTTGGCTAAATTAAAACCCCCGCTGCGGTAGAAATCGCGGCGGGGTTGTTTTTATTATCTAAGCCCAAAGCTAACAGAAAGGGCCTTGTCAACCTTGTCCATCATTGAAATATCAAGGTTACCCATTTTTTCTTTAAGGCGGCGCTTGTCAATGGTTCGCACCTGCTCTAACAAAACTATTGAATTTTTTTGTAGCCCTGAGCCTTCCGCCTCAACGCTTATGTGGGTTGGTAGCTTGGCTTTGTCCTGCTGGCTGGTAATGGCGGCGGCAATAACGGTGGGGCTATATTTATTTCCAACATCATTTTGAATAATAAGCACAGGTCTTACCCCGCCCTGCTCTGAGCCAACAACAGGACTTAAATCTGCATAATAAATTTCTCCACGCTTAACGGTCAAATTTAAGCATCCTTTCTTATGGTTGTGTGATGTAAAAAACAAAAACATTATTGACTGCAGTGAATACCATTTTTGTTCATTACTATTTTTGCCCGCCTTATTTATCTTTAAACAAAGCGGCGTTATATTTTTAAAAAAGGTTTCATATTTTATTTTATGCTAAAATATATAATATGTACCCAAGCTATATCGTCATAAAAAGGGGACTTCAAAAAGGTCGATAAAAAATTGCATAAAACCTTTACATCGGGTAAATAATGGAATTAAGGACCCAAAAATGGCAATATTTCATTATTTTTTATTAAAAAACAGCACAAAAATGCATATTTTCCACCACTTTTAATAAAACTTACACAAATATTACTCTTTGTAAACAAAAAAACAGCCTGCTTTGGTAAAAATATTTCACAAATGGTAGCAAAATGCACAAAAGAAAAGCCTCGTCCGCCAAAAATTAACCGAGCAAATCAAAAAGTTACAGGTTTGTAACCTTTATTTTGTAACTTTTTGGGTCAAAAGTTTGGCTATTTTGCATATCAAAAAGCCATTTTTTTGCCTTGACCGACGTTTAAAAGTCGGCTATACTGCTTAAGGTGCCAAAAAGGCGCTACCTAAATTCAAGTGCTTTTTGCATTTGATTTTCAGCAGAAAAGCGGCAAAGGTTTTTAATCGGCCGCAGCTAATTAAGTTTGCCCCTTATTTATAATGTGGGCGTCAGCGCTGCTGTAAATAAAGGAGTTTTTTAATGAGTATTTCAAAATTAACAGTCATAAAGTGTGTTACTGCACTGCTGATAAGCGCAATTATGGCGTCAAGCCTGGTTGCCTACGCAGCTACAGATTCACACAACACCGTAACAATCGTTGACGGTGAAAAAACTGCTAAAATCAGTACCCATTGCACCACCGCAGAAGAAATCTTAAGCGATGCTAATATCATTCTTAACTCGGGTGATGAAGCAGTTTTAAGCAATGACCAAAACGGCGCACTTTGCCTTACAGTTAAACGCGCATTTAAGGTATATGTAACCGTTGGAAGCGAAACCTTAATGGTTAACATGACCGAAGGAACAGTTGCCGATGCCCTTGAAAAGGCAGGCGTTGTTCTTGGTGAAAGTTCTGTTTGCAGCCATAAAAAGGATGCTGTGCTTACCAAAGAAACCTACATTGATGTAGCTCAGGTTGATTATATTACCGAATCTTATGAGGAAAAAATACCCTACACAGTTAAGGTGGAATATTCTTCATCACTTAAAAAGGGTCAAAAAAAGGTTATAGCCGGTAAAGACGGTGTACGCACCGTAATGGTTAAAAAGACCATTACAAATGGCGTTTTAACCGGTAGTGAGGTTGTTTCAAAGACAGTTACCACTGCCGCAACCCCTCAGGTTACCATTATCGGTACCAAAACCGCTGCTAAAAAACCCGCCGTTAATAAAAACGGCACCAAGCCTTATTCTTCAATTAAAACCATTTCAAGTCTTAAGGCTCCCGCAAGCCTTACCCTTACCTCAAAGGGTATACCTACCTCTTATAAAAAGAAGGTTACTGTTGAAGCTACCGCTTACACCGACCATTCAGGCACTCGTTGTGCAAGTGGCGTGTTACCACAGACCGGTTATATTGCAGTTAACCCCAAGGTTATACCTTACGGCACTAAAATGTTTATCGTTTCGGCCGATGGTAAGTATGTTTACGGCTATGCAATTGCAGCAGACACAGGCGGATTTATTAAAAAAAGGCCCTACAATATTGACCTTTTCTTTAACACTAAATCAGAATGTCGCCAGTTTGGCCGCCGCAATGTAGTAATATATTTCTTATAAAAATCAAAACCGACCTTGTTTTAGGTCGGTTTTATTTTTTACAAAAAATTTTAAATTAGGTATTGAAAGAAAGAGTGTTTTGTGGGATAATATTATGAATAGTTATATAAATAATATTATTATATATTTAGGAGAATATAATGATTACCTTTGATGATGTTAAAAAGAACCCTGCAATAAATGTTTATATTACCCGTGCCGATGAAACCTTAAAGGTGCTGGGCTTTACTGAACATAGCTTTGCCCATGTTGCCAAGGTTTCAACCGTTGCGGCAAAAATATTAAAGCAGTTGGGCTACTCTGAGCGTGAAATTGAGCTTGCTAAAATTGCGGGCTATATGCACGACATCGGCAACCTTGTAAACCGTGTTGACCATTCGCAAAGCGGTGCCGTAATGGCTTTTCGTATTTTGGATAATATGGGTATGGACCCTGAAGATATAGCCGCCATTGTATCTGCAATAGGCAACCATGATGAGGGGGTAGGTGTGCCTGTTAATGCTATTGCCGCCGCCCTTATTCTGGCCGATAAAAGTGATGTGCGCCGCAGTCGTGTCCGCAATAATGATGAAACCACCTTTGATATTCACGACAGGGTTAACTATTCGGTAATAACATCCGAACTTATTGTAGAAAAGGAAAAAGGCATTATTAGGCTTAAGCTTCGTACCGATACGGCCTATGGCTCGGTAATGGATTATTTTGAGATATTCCTTGAAAGAATGATTCTTTGCCGCAAGGCGGCAGAAAAGCTGGGTCTTAGCTTTAAGCTTGATATTAACGGTCAGCAGTTAATGTAATGGGGGATAAAAATGCAGCGTATAGCCAGTTTTGAGGTTGACCACCGTTTTATA
>JAFNZJ010000001.1 GCA_017382915.1 Clostridia bacterium
GATAAGGGCATAGTTCACCGCGATGTTAAGCCCCAAAATATTATGGTTTTAGGGGACAGAACCATTAAGGTTACCGATTTTGGAATTGCCCGTTTTGCCCGCAAAGAATCTCAAACCATTACCGACAAGGCTATTGGTTCGGTGCATTATATCAGTCCCGAACAGGCTAAGGGTGAGCTTACCGATGAAAAGGCAGACATTTATTCCCTTGGCGTTATAATGTATGAAATGCTAACAGGTGTATTACCTTTTGAGGCTGAAAGCGCCGTTTCGGTTGCTATTATGCAGCTTCAAACCGAACCTAAGCTGCCTTCACATATAAATCCGCTTATTCCCCTTGGTTTAGAGCAAATTACTATGAAGGCAATGCAAAAGGACACCCGCAACCGTTATAAATCTGCGGCAGAAATGTTGCGTGATTTAGAACTGTTTAAGCGTGACCCTTCAACCGTTTTTCACACCACCTATTTTGTGGATAATTCACCTACCAAGCCGGTTGATGATTTTTATTACGATAATGACATTAAATCTGCCGACGAAAAAAGTGAAGAGGCTACAAAGGTGCCTGTTGTACCAATTTTAACAGGCGTTGCAGTGGCACTTGTTACCGCTATAATTATTTTGGCAATCATATTTGTGCCCAAACTGTTTGGCTCTTCGGGTGAAACCTTTGAATGTCCCGACTTTTTAGGTATGACCAAGGCAGAGCTTGCCGCTTATGAAGAAGAATATGGCTTTACATTTGAATATATATATGGCACACCTGACGCAGAATTGCTTTCGGAAATTGAAATTGACCAGGTGTATAGACAAAAGCCTGAAGCAAAGCAAAATGTTAAAAATGGCGCCATTATTACCGTTTATTTAAACAACGGCAGCTTTGAAGCCGTTAGGGTGCCCAATGTTGTAGGTCTTGAAGTGACCAGGGCACAGGCTGTTTTGGCTAACGAAGGCTTTAAGGTGCTACGCGTTGATGAAAACAGTGAAGAGTTTGCAGAAGGTCAGGTTATCCGTACCGACCCTGCCTATGATTCAAACCTGCCAAAGGGCAGTGAAATAAAAATGTTTGTAAGCATTGGTGTGCCAACCGAGTATGCTGAAATACCCGATGTTACCAAACATTCTTTAGAGGATGCTAAAATCCTTATTGAGCGTGCAGGCTTTACTGTAGGTAATATTACAGAGGTTAACAGCTCTGCCCAGCTTAAGGGTTATGTTGTAAATCAAACACCTGCAGGCAGTGATGGTCAAAAAGCAGGTAAGGGCACCGCAATCAATCTTGAGGTGGGTAACGGCATTACCGTTTATAGGTTTAAGCTTTCGGTTTACCTGCCCGATAACTATGTATCACAGTACGGTTATGTTTCTGCTTGGATAGATAATAAGCAGGTTGGCTCTGAATCGGTTAAAATGGATATTTTAAATTCAGAAAGCACCAATTTTGATATTACTACCCAAAAAACCACTGTAGATGTTACAATTAAGCTTTCACCCGATAAATCAACCTATCATAATTATATAACCTATAAGGTTGATGCCACAACAGGTGCTGTAATTAGTGAAAACTCTCACGATTATCCGGTAGCACCCGAAAGCAGTGACAATAGTTCTACAAATGGATAGTTATATGAACGGAATACTTTTAAAAGCAATAGCCGGCTTCTATTATATAGAGGCCGGCGGCCGCGTATATGAGTGCAAGGCTAGGGGAGTTTTTCGCAAAAATCACGAGACACCCACCGTTGGCGATTTTGTTGAATTTGAAGATATTGGTGAAAATAAGGGTGTTGTTACTAAAATTTTACCGCGCAAAAACCTTTTGGTAAGACCGCCTGTTGCCAATGTGGATAGGCTTTTTATAGTGTCTTCACACAATACACCCGCACCTAATGCACTTATGATTGACCGCTTAACCGCAATCGCGCTTAATAATGATATTGAACCAATCATTGTTTTTAATAAGGCTGATTTAGGCAGTATGGAAAAGTGGTTTAATATTTATACCAATGCAGGGTTTAAATGTATAGTTGCATCTGTCCTTACGGGTGAGGGATGCGACAAAATTTTAAGTCTGCTTTCGGGCGGTATTTCAGCCTTTACAGGCAATTCCGGCGTTGGTAAGTCAAGCCTTTTAAACAAAATGTTCCCTGACCTTGCACTTCAAACGGGTGAGGTTAGTGATAAGCTTGGCCGTGGTCGACATACCACTCGCCATGTGGAATTGTTTAAGGTAAATAATGGCTATGTTGCCGATACACCGGGCTTTTCTTCGCTTGATATTGAACGCACTATGCCGCTTACTAAAGAGCAGTTGCCGTTTGTTTTTCCTGAATTTGAAAAATATTTTGGCCTTTGTAAATTTACATCCTGCACACATACCGTTGAAAAGGGCTGTGCGGTGTTAGATGCGGTGGAGTGTGGCAATATTGAAAAAACCAGGCACGAAAGCTACCGTTACATTTTTAATGAAGTAAAGGATATTAAAGAATGGGAAAAGCGTTAGCATATGAGCGCGTAATAATCTTTGGCGGTCAAATTAGTGAAATCAGCACCGAAGTTTTGAACATTATTACAAAAAATGATTTTATAATTTGCGCCGATAAGGGTTATGAATTTGCTTTAAAAAATAAAATAACCCCAAACATAATTGTTGGGGATTTTGATTCGGCACCGTACCCTGATAATGTTAACTGCGAAATCGTTAAACTGCCAACCGTTAAGGATGACACCGACCTGAATTATGCTGTAAAATTAGCAAAAGATAAAGGCTTTAAAAGCTTTATTTTGACAGGTGTTACGGGCGGCAGATTAGACCAAACATACGCCACAATTTTTACAATGAATTTTATTTTAAAAAGTGGCGCACAGGTAACGGTAATTGATAATAATGTTAAGCTATATATCACTAATGATAATTTAACTATACCAATGCCTAGGTATGACTGTCATTTATCGGTTTTTCCAATTGGTGAAATGGCAGAAGGCGTTGATATTAGTGGAGCAAAGTATACGCTAAATAACGCAACACTTACAAATGACTTTCCGCTTGGGGTAAGCAATGAGTTTAGTGATAATGCGGTAACTGTTAATGTAAAAAGCGGTACGCTTTTAATTATGGTAGTTAAAAAATAAAAAAGGATTACAGCAAAAAGCTGTAATCCTTAATTTTTTATTTAGCAAAGACTTAGATAGCGCGAGTAACCTTACCCGAACGAAGGCATCTGGTGCATACATTGATTCTACGGGGAGTGCCGTTAACAATAGCCTTTACGCGCTTAACGTTGGGTTTCCAAGTTCTGTTAGAACGTCTGTGAGAGTGGGATACTTTAATACCGAAAGCGATTTCTTTGCTGCAGATTTCACATTTAGCCATATCTGCACCTCCTTTTATTTGTTACATAACAGATATTATATTATCACAAATGGTAAAGATTTGCAAGTATTTTTTTAATTAAAAATAAACTTTTTTAATTATTGTTAGTCTTTGCACAATAAAAAGGCCGTATATTATAAAAAATATGTTCTAAAATGCCTAGTTTTATTAAAAAGTGTTGAAAAAGTGTGATAATTCGCTTATAATAAATAAAGCATATTTTTAATTCTTTTAGGTGATTTTTTATGTTTAAGGCAGCTTTTTTTGATTTAGATGGCACACTTGTCAATTCGCTTTATGATTTGGCAGCATCAACAAATCATGTAATAGCCAAATACGGCTTTAATAAGCGTGAGGTTGATGAGTTTAAATATTTTGTTGGTGATGGCATTCCTAAAATGCTTCAGCGTGCTATTGGTAAGGAAATTGAGACAGAAACCTTTGAAAAAATCAAAAATGAGTTTTTACAGTATTATGCTGAGCATTGCGCCGATGAAACCTGCGCTTATGAGGGTATAGTTGGTCTGTTAATGTTTTTAAAATCAAAGGGCGTTAAGCTTGCCGTTGTAACAAATAAGGCTCAAGAAATGGCCGAAAAGGTTGTTGATGAGGTTTTTGGCTTTGTGCTTAAATTTGATTATATTTTAGGTATGCAGCCGGGTATCCCTGCCAAACCCGACCCGACGGGCGTGCTTATGGCTATGGATAAATTGGGTGTAAAGCCCAACGAATGCGTTTTTGTAGGCGATACAGGTATGGATGTTGCAGCAGGCGTTAACGCAGGCGCCTATGCAGTTGGCGTTCTTTGGGGTTATAGAGAAAAGGATGAGCTTGAAAAAAGCGGTGCAGTTGCCTTTGCTAAAGAACCAAAAGAAATTGCTAACATTGTAATGGGTGAGTAAAGTGGCAAACAAAAACTTTTCTTTAACAAGAAGGGCCTGTTATTTAGCTGGTATTATTCAGGCTGTTGTTAATAATCTTACATCATTATTGTTTGTTATTTTTAACGCAAGGCCGTATGATATTTCTCTTGAAAAATTAGGCAGACTTATTTTTATAAATTTTTTCGCACAGCTTGTCATTGATTTTCTTTCAATATATATCGTTCCAAAATTTGGCTACCGCAAATGTGTCGTGTGTGCGCAGTTTTGTTCGGCGGTAGGTCTTGCAATGCTTGGAATTTTGCCAAATATTTTACCACCATACATAGGTTTAGTTATTTCAATACTTCTTATTGCGGTCGGTAGCGGACTTATTGAGGTGCTTACCAGCCCAATTATTGAAGCCCTGCCCAGTGATGATAAAACAGGTAATATGAGCTTTTTGCATTCATTTTACTGCTGGGGTCAGGCTTTAACCGTTATTGTTACAACTATATTATTGCATTTTATAGGCAGACAAAATTGGCAGTGGTTACCAATTTTTTGGGCTGTTTTTCCTGCCGTTAATACATATTTATTTTATAAAGCACCGATTTTAGAGCTTGAGGGGGATAAGTCTCACTCATTTAAGCTTTCCAGCGTATTTAAAAATAAAGCTATATTTTTATTTTTGTTTTTAATGTTTGCATCAGGCGCGGCAGAAATTTCAATGGTGCAGTGGTCATCATTTTTTGTTGAGGTTGGCTTTGGCACCCCAAAATGGTTAGGTGATTTACTGGGTCCTTGCCTTTTTGCAATATTTATGGGTTGCGGTCGTGTTTTTTATTCTTTGGTTGGCGGTAAGTTAAATTCAAAGTTGTTTTTAATGTATTTGGCGCTTTTGTGCGTTGCTTGCTATGTTGTTGTTGGTGTTTCAGATAATGCTATTTTAAGCGTAATTACCTGTGCCGTTTGCGGTATTGGCGTCAGTGCAATGTGGCCGGGTGTAATTAGCCTTGCGGCCGAGCGCTTTAAGGGTAGCGGTATGTCACTTTTTAGCATTCTTGCAATATTTGGTGACCTTGGTTGTGCGGTTGGACCTTGGGTTTTGTCAATCGTTTCAGAACTTTCAAACCAAAACGGACTTTCATTAGCTTATGCTGACGCATTAAATCTTTCGGGTAATGAGCCCGGCATACAATTAGGCTTTTTAGTAACGGCGTTAATACCGTTTGGTATGTTTATAATCTTGCTTTTAAGCTTTTTAAAATCAAAGGTTTCGCCACGGAGGCGTTAAAATAATTTTTAGGAGTTGTTTTTATGAAACGCGAAGGTTATCTTGCATGGGATGAATACTTTATGGGGGTTGCCATGCTTTCAGCAGGTCGTAGTAAGGACCCCGGCACACAGGTTGGTGCCTGTATTGTTAATGATGAAAATAGAATTATGTCTGTAGGATATAACGGTATGCCCTGTGGCTGTTCTGATGATGTTTTCCCTTGGGACAGAAGCGGTGATAATTTAAACACAAAGTATCCTTATGTATGTCATGCTGAGCTTAATGCAATTTTAAACTTTAGGGGAGGCACCTTAAGGGGTTGCCGTTGCTACTGCACACTTTTCCCCTGTAATGAATGTGCAAAGGCCATTATTCAAACCGGTATTAAAGAGGTTATTTATTTAGAGGATAAATACGCAACTACCGATAGTGTAATAGCATCTAAAAAGATGTTTGATGCGGCAGGCGTTAAGTATACCAAATATAACCCCGCAGGCCATCAGGTTAGGTTTGAACTGTAATACAGCAATAAATATCCACCCGCATAGCGGGTGGTTTTTCATTTTCGGGCATAGCCCTAATACTACTGGCTACGCACAAGTGCGTCTGCGTATTGGCCTGCCAGCCACGCAACTATTACCCGCCACACATAAATGTGTCGTTTCGTGTGGGCTTCCCCTTGAGGGGAAGCTGTCACATAGTGACTGATGAGGTGTAGCCGCCAAAAGCGGCGTTAATTTTATATTTA
>JAFNZJ010000037.1 GCA_017382915.1 Clostridia bacterium
ACCTGCCGCCAAAACCATACAAATCATTTTTTTGCTCCTTTCAAAAGATGCTTGACGGTTGCTAAAGCAACCTACACCTCATCAGTCACTATGTGACAGCTTCCCCTCAAGGGGAAGCCCTTATTACGACCTCCCTCTGACGAGGGAGGGGGACCGCCGAACGGCGGTGGAAGGAGAGAAAAATAAACTTACAACTATCATTTCACTTTGTGAAAACTATCAGTTTGCCTTGCAAACACTTATAGCTACCTCGGCGCAGCCGAATTTAGCTATTCGCGTTAGCGAATAATTTAGCTACCGCTTTAGCGGTAATTTAGCTGGCCGATAGGCCAATTTAGCTGTGCGAAGCACAATTTAGCTGACCGTAAGGTCAATTTAGCTCGGCGCAGCCGAATTTAGCAAACAAAAAACCTCTCACCAGTGGTGAGAGGTTTTTATTTGTTTTAATTACTCTTCGTCGTTTGTTTCTTTTAAACCGTACTTACCGAAAATGTCCATATCAACATCGCTACCGTAGTTGCCGGTATACATAATGTTGGTTTTGGTTAATTCTTCGGTGAAGAGTTCAGGAGAAACGTATTTTTTCATTTGGACTACACTCTCCTTAAAATTACTGCTTGTTTGCAGCGTTGTATGCGTCAATAACCTCTTGAGCTGCGTCAATATCTCCCTGAACGGTAGAATTATGAACAACATAATCAGCTGCCTGGTACATATTTAAGGTTTGAACATCGCCGTAAACTACGGTGCGCATACCCTTAGCATCCTCAAGAATTACATAAGCACGAACTACAAAATCAGTAGCGATATTTGCGGTATCAATACCAACCAAAACGCCGGTGTAGGTTACTACGCCATTTTCATAAGAATAACGAATATCCTTGCCGGTTTCTGCATTATAAGCAACACCGGGAATAACGTATGACTTGCTAGCATCCTTAACAACGTCCTTAGCCATTTGACGGAACTGGAACTTGTTGGTTGCACTAATGTCTTCATAATCGGATTTTCTGCTGGCAATAGTACCATACTCAACAATCTTGGTACCATTTGAGAAGGTGCCGGTGATGGCATCTTTATTGCTGTCAATCTCATCATCAGCTGAAATAAGTCCAAGTGCACCAAGGTCAATTGAGCTCTTAAAGCGGAGACCCTGTTTAAAGCCACTGCTTGCAGAACGGATGTTATATGCATAGGTAGGAGCAAATTTGGCACCAAATTCAGCAATAACATCAGCTGAGAATTTTTCAACCTTAAAGTTGTCAAAGCCAATTTCCCAACCGATACCCTGTGGTAAAATACCAAAGGTAGCAGGACCTGAGTAGCTGGACTGACTTGGGTCAATTTCAATTTCATAATGAGTCCATTCATCCCAAGCAGCGCCACCGTCATTCTCACCATAAACTGAAACGCCGGCATCATTAGTTGTACTAAGTGTAGTAAACATAAATTGACCTTCAGAGGTAGGATCCTCAACTAACTGGAAGTACTTACCATCCTCATAAGCACGGGTAAGTGTGTAACCATCCTGTGCAGCGAGGGCATTTGTTGGAAGGTGAGAAGTTTGATAATAGCCCATGTTATTAAGCTTTGATGCAAACATCTCAATCTTATTGTTGGCGCCGGTTGCATACTTCATAACCTTCATATCAAATGAGATTACATACTTATCGGTGCTGTTGTAATTAAAGTTAATATTAACAGCATTATAACTTTCGTGAACTGAAGTAAGTTTTAAATATTTGCTGCCCAACTTATCAAGGTCGGTGTCATTATCAACTACTTGATAGGTAGATTTTACACCAACGTCATATCTTGACATATTGTTTAAGCCGTCAGAAATGGCTTTGCCATCTTCAAAATCCCAGTTGGTGTCATATGCGACATTGATTTCGTTAAATTCTTTACAAACAAACTCATCAACAAAGGTTTGTGAGTTAGGTGTACGCATCCAGAAATACTCAGTGTCATCGAAGGCGGTAAAGTAAAGAACTATTCTATCCCAAATACCATAACCATCATCATCAGTTCCGGAATGAGTGCCCTGTGTATAGGCATAACCTAAAATTTTATTAGCAGGACGGTCAGTAACTTTACCGACACCTCTATTATAACAGTTAAAGTCAAGGGGGGTGTTGGTTACGGCAGCAGCCTCAATACCCTTGCCGGTAGCATTAAGGGTGGTGGTATAGAAACTAAGCATATAGGTTTTACCGGGGGTAAGACCTTCAATAGCCTTAATGGCAATAAAGGTACCCTCGTTCATATAACCCATATTATTGCCTTTGTAAGGTGAAGCTGTACGCTTGTTAATAGAAGCATCGCCTATCCTGGCAATAACACCCTTACCATCTGTAGCAAAGTTTGCGCCGTTTTCTGTAATAAACTCAGCGACAGATGAATCATAAGAAATGCCGGTAGGTAATTTAAAGTCATCTCGATTCTCCCACTGGCCCCAATATTCGCCGGTAGGACCTTTAGCATACTGCTGAC
>JAFNZJ010000038.1 GCA_017382915.1 Clostridia bacterium
GACGCTGACCACCGGACAAAGCCTTTGGCTTACGCTCAAGAAGATGCTCAATATCAAGGATGCGAGCAGCCTCTTCAACTCTGCGGCGGATTTCCTCTTTAGAGGTTTTACGAAGTTTAAGACCAAATGCCATATTATCAAATACGGTCATATGGGGATAAAGAGCATAGTTTTGGAAAACCATTGCTATATCACGGTCTTTAGGTGCTACATCGTTAACCAAACGGTCGCCAATGTGAAGCTCACCACTGCTGATTTCTTCAAGACCTGCTACCATACGAAGGGTGGTAGACTTACCGCAACCCGAAGGACCAACAAGAATGATGAACTCTTTATCTTTAATTTCCAAGTTGAAATCGGAAACAGCGATAACGCCACCGGGATACTTTTTATAAATGTTTTTTAAGGACAAGCTTGCCATTAATAATGACCTCCTAAATAGTTGACGAGACATTTTTCGTCAGATTACTTACTTATTATACCAATCTAAACCTACAAATACTATACTTTAAATATCCAAATATTATTGCCGCCATTTGTAGATTTTGCATAACTTTTTTAAAGCGCATAAAAAAATGCACAAAAGTTGTTTTATTTTAGGGTTTTTTTTGCATTTTTTATTATATCATGTTCACAGTTTGTTAATTCCCTAACCTGTCCATATAAAAGGTCTTTTGGCAGGTCTAAACCCGCAAATGATACCCTTTCAAGGGCATTTACGCCAAGGTCAAAAAGTCCAAACATTCTTTTAATTTGGTGATACTTGCCTTCGGTAATTGTGACAAGCGCAGTGCTTTTGGGATTTAAAATTTTGATATCTGCGGGGGCCAGCTTTGTGCCATCTGCAAGGGTAAGACCCGCTGCAAATTTTTGTGGCAAATCATCCCCCACTTCACCGTCTAATGTGACAAAATATTTTTTGGGCACCTTTTGATTTGGGGATAAAAGTGTGTGCCCAAAATCACCGTCGTTTGTTATTATTAAAAGCCCTGTTGTGTTTTTATCCAACCTGCCAACAGGGAATAAATCCTTACGATAAAGTTCCTTTGGAATAAGGTCTAAAACGGTTTTTTGGCGCTTATCCTCGGTTGCGGTAAGCACCCCTTCAGGCTTATTCATAATTAAATAAATATACTTTTTATAGCAAATTTTATTATCATCAAGCACAACCAAATCGGCGGTGGGGTCAACCTTAAAGGCTATATCGCGCACAGTTTTACCGTTTACCGAAACGCGACCCTTAAGCACCGCTTTGCGGGCATCACTGCGCGATATACCGCCGCCTGTTGATATTATTTTATCCAGCCGCTCCACGCCAATTCAACATCCTTTCATTTGAAACTAATATGTATAGGTAAGTGGTTTTATAAAGCCATCAGACACCGAAAGCGCCGAAATATCTCCACCTATTATAACACTGTCCGCAACCAGTAAATTTGCATAAACATCGGTGCGATTTTCATAAATAAGATTATATGTATAAAGGGTGGCCTTACTGCCTGCATATTTTTTAAGGTCATACCCTGCCTTTAACTGTATTTGCTGGTACCCCTCATAAGTATCACTGAAAATATAGGGGATTTCCACCTGCTTTGATGCTTCCTCCTGATTGCGGTTTACCGTATAGCCCAAATTTTCAATAAAGGCTATGCGCTCAATTTTTTGCCCTGCGGGGTATTCTATCTCACTGCCCGATACCGACCCGCCTGACACCTTAAAAACCAACACGCAAATCAAAATTATTATAAGCAAAACTGTAAGCAAAAATGTGGATATTTTGCTTTTGGTTGTTACAAAGCCTATCATAAAAAACACTCCTTCTTTTAAAGATATTCTTTAAAAGAAGGGTTTATGTAATAAGCTAAATTTTTTCAATAAGGCAAACTGCGTGGGCGGCAATGCCCTGCCCCTTACCTGTAAAGCCAAGACCTTCTTCGGTGGTGGCCTTTACGCTTACCTTATCAATTTCAAGGTTTAAATCATCCGCAATATTGCGGCGCATATCACCAATATGGGGCAGCATTTTAGGGGCTTCAGCCAAAATGGTGGCATCAATATTTTGCACCTTATAGCCATTGTCAGCCAATATTTTGCCAACCTGTTTAAGCAGTATTCTGCTATCAATATCCTTATACCTTTCATCACTTGGCGGAAAATGCTTACCAATATCACCAAGGGCGGCTGCGCCTAAAATGGCATCAGAAATTGCGTGCAATAAAACATCGGCATCGGAATGACCAAGCAAACCCTTTTTATATGGGATTTCAACACCGCCGATTATAAGCTTTCTGCCCTTTTTAAGTTTATGAACATCATATCCGTGGCCAATACGCATTTTACTTACCCCTTTAAATAAGCCTCTGCCAAGATTAAATCTTCAGGCGTAGTTACTTTAATGTTTTTATAATCACCCATTACGGTGTAAACCGAAACGCCGCTGTTTTCAACCATTGATGCATCATCGGTAAAGGCGGACAAATCATCCCCTGCCTTTTCAAAGGCATTAAAAAGCACATCGGAAGAAAAGCCCTGCGGTGTTTGAATATTAACAAGATTTTCCCTGTTAAGGGTTTGTTCAACCTTACCCAAGGCACCCACCTTTTTTATGGTGTCCTTAACAGGTACGGCGGGGGCGGTGGCTTTAAATTCTTCGGTGGCGGCAACAACGCGGTCAATAACATCGTTTGAAACAAGCGGTCTTGCGCCATCATGCACAAGTATGGTTTTTATATCACTGCTTTTAAAAAGCAGCTCTGCGCCACATTTAACCGAGCCCTGCCTGTTATCAGCACCGCAAACAATATCGGTAACCTTGCTGAATTCACCCTTTATTACAATATTTTGTAAATCGGGCACCATATCATCCCTGGTTACAATAACAATTTTCGCAACCTTTTGGTTCTGTTCAAAGGCTAAAATGGTATGCCAAATTAAAGGCCTGCCCATAATGGGTGCCAATATTTTATTTGTGCCAACCATACGCGTTGCCGTGCCTGCGGCAACAATTACAACGCCCACATCAGCTGCGGTGTTTTGGTTTAAGGCAAATTCAAGACTGAAGGTTTTTGTAACCATTTAAACCACCTATAAAAAAGGGGCTTTCCGCCAAGCGGTAAGCCCCTTAACTTACTCTATTACGATAAGGGGATTATTCCTTATCCTCACATTCACCGTCACAGCAGTCGCAGTCACAGTCAAAATCAAACTCTAAATTAGTGCCGCAGTTGGGGCAAGCAATTTCACCCTCAGCCAGCATATCTTCATCTAAATAAACGATGTCGTTACAAGCGGGACACTGAACTTCATAAACTTCATCATCCTCATCCTCGTAATCGTCCTCATCATCATAAATGAAGTCTTCAAGGTTTGAAAGGTCTTCATCAACTGCATCAATCTGCTCACAGAGTTCTGCACAGCCGTCCTCTAAATCCTCAACGGTTAAAGCCATATCCTCTAAAAGCTCAATGATAGCATTTAAAACTTTGGTGTTTTTGTCGTTAGCATCAAGCTCTAAGCCCTCAGCAAGACCTTTAATATAAGCAACCTTTTCACAAATATCCATAAATATACTCCGTTCTACTGTCAAAATAGAATTAAGCGCAAGACCGACAGTATTGTCTTAAACGCTAATATGCAAACATCAAAGCCGAATTACATAAAATTTAAGCACGCTCCATATACTCGCCTGTACGGGTATCAATGCGAATCATATCACCCTCATCAATGAAAAGAGGAAC
>JAFNZJ010000039.1 GCA_017382915.1 Clostridia bacterium
ACCCTATTTCGTTGTTTGTTCATCGGTTAACCTCTTGTGAACCACGCGACTATCGCGTGGTTTTCGTTATAAATAACAATCACCCACCGTTTAATTCGGTGGGTGATTTTGTTTTGTTTATTTAAGCTTGCTTTCACAGTAAACACAACGATAAACCTTATTTTCGCGGTCGGTTAACTTAAAAATATGGGGTAATTCCTGCTCGGTGGTGGTTATGCAACGGGGATTTTTACATTTGCATACATTTTCAATTTTTTCGGGCAGACCTAAATGACGCTTATCAACAAGCTTTTCATCCTTTATGGTGTTTACCGTGATTGCAGGGTCAATAAAGCCTATAACATCAAGCTCAATTTCAATTTCGCCATCAATTTTAATGATGTCCTTTTTGCCCATAAGTCGGCTGGGTACATTTTTTATAAGGGCTACGGGGCAGCTAAGCTCACCAAGGCCCAATAAATTATAAATTTCCATGCCTTCCCCTGCGGGGATATGGTCAATAACAAAACCGTTTTTAATAGAATCTATTTTCATTTAACATCTACCTCCAACAGCTTTAAAATAAGTGCCATACGCATGTATTTGCCGTTAAGCACCTGCTTAAAATAACATGCTCTGGGGTCGTTATCAATGGCTACCGAAATTTCATTAACCCTTGGCAGTGGATGCATAATGGTAAGGTCGGCTTTTGCATTTTCAAGCTTTTTGGGGGTTAAAATGTAGCTGTCCTTTAGGCGGACATAGTCGGCTTCATTGAAAAAGCGCTCCCTTTGGACACGGGTCATATATAAAATGTCAAGGTCACCAATAACCTCATCCAAATTTTCGGTTTGGGTGTAGGGTATGTTGTTTTTCTTTAAAATATCCTTCTTTATATAGCTGGGCAGTTTAAGCTCTTCGGGTGAAATAAGCACAACCTTTATACCTGCATAGCGTGAAAGTGCGGCGATAAGTGAATGCACCGTTCTGCCGAACTTTAGGTCACCGCAAAAGCCAATGGTAAAGCCCGAAAGCCCACCTTTTTCACGCTTAATGGTAAGCAAATCGGCCAAGGTCTGGGTTGGGTGGTTATGACCGCCATCGCCCGCATTTATAACAGGTATGCTAGAATTCATTGCCGCAACAAGGGGTGCGCCCTCTTTGGGATGGCGCATTGCTATAATATCGGCATAGCAGCTAACCGTTTTGGCGGTATCTGCCACGCTTTCACCCTTTGCGGTGGATGAACTGGCGGCTTCAGAAAAGCCAAGCACATTACCGCCAAGCTCATACATAGCCGCCTCAAAGCTAAGGCGGGTACGGGTTGATGGCTCAAAGAAAAGGGATGCAAGCTTTTTACCCTTACAGGCCTCACTATATTTGGCGGGGTTTTTTATAATATCCTCCGCTGTGGCAATAAGCTCATCAAGCTCAGTAGTGGACAGTTCTAAAATATCAATAAGACTTCTCAAAACCTTTCAGCCTCCATAAAAGTAACGGAATAAATTACTGCTTTGCGCCGTTTACCTCTAAATATTTCTTTATACGCTCAACATTTTCCTTGTTTTCTTCTTTTTCTTCAAGGTACTCAATAATGTCATAAACATCAACAACCGAATATACGGGGAAGCCGAATTCTTCGCCGACCTCAGCCATTGCTGATTTTTCGGTTTTGCCCTTTTCCTTACGGTCAACCATAACAAAGGTTGCGGCAACCTTGGTGCCCTTTAAGGATGAAAGGATTTCCATACTTTCCCTAATGGCGGTACCGGCTGTAATAACATCCTCAACAATTACAATTTCTTCACCTTCGGTGGGCTTGTAGCCTACAAAAACGCCGCCTTCGCCGTGGTCCTTTTCCTCCTTACGGTTAAAGAAGAAGGGAACATCCAGCCCCTTTTTTGAAAGGGCGCAGGCAACCGATACTGCAATGGGAATACCCTTATATGCAGGGCCGTAAAGTACGGTTTTTTTATTGCCAACCTTTTCAAAATATGCCTTGGCATAAAATTCACCAAGCTTTGAAATTTGGTCGCCTGTTTTAATATCACCTGCGTTAATAAAGTAAGGGATTTTTCTGCCCGATTTTGCGGTAAAATCGCCAAACTTTAATACGCCTGCAGATTCTAAAAACTGAATAAACTCTCTTTTATATCCTTCCATACCTATTCTCCTTAATCAACAAATTCTGCTACACAGCGCTCATATGCGGCAACGGGGTCCTCGGCGGCGGTAATAGGTCTGCCAACTACAATGTAGTCAGAGCCGATTTTCTTTGCCTCGGCAGGGGTCATAACGCGTTTTTGGTCACCAATATCACCGTCTGCAAAGCGCACACCGGGGGTAACGGTTAAGAATTTTTCACCGCAGGTGCTATGCACCTTGCCAGCCTCAAGCGGGGAGCAAACAACACCGTCAAGACCTGCCTTTGCGGCGTTTGATGCATAGTGCATTACTACCTTATCAATAGGCTCCTTAATAAGAAGGTCGTTTTCCATACGCTCCTGGTCGGTGGAGGTAAGCTGGGTAACGGCTATAAGCAGGGGTCTGGTGCCGTCGGGACGGGTTAAGCCCTCTAACGCGGCCTGCATCATACTGATTGTGCCTGCGGCGTGCAGGTTGGTCATATCAACATCAAGGCGAGATAAAACTGCCATTGATTTTTTAACGGTATTTGGAATATCGTGAAGCTTTAAATCTAAAAAGATTTTATGTCCCCTAGCCTTAATATCCTTAACAATTTGGGGACCTTCAGCATAAAAAAGCTCCATACCGATTTTAACAAAGGGCTTTTTGCCTGTAAACTTATCTAAAAAGGCATAAACATCGGCGGCTGACGAAAAATCGCAAGCAATAATTACATCCTTACCCATAACTTTATTTACATCCTCCTATAATTTCATTAATCGAATTTATTTTATACTTTTCCATTGCCTTTGGCAAATCATTTATAATGTCGCGGCAGGCAAAGGGATTAACAAGATTTGCGGCACCGACCTCAACGGCGGTGGCACCTGCAAGCATCATTTCAATTACATCCTCAGCGGTGGTAACGCCGCCCATACCAACTATTGGAATATTTACGGCATTTGCTACCTGATAAACCATTCTAACCGCTACGGGGAATATTGCGGCGCCCGAAAAACCGCCCATTTTATTTGCGATTATAGGTTTTTTGGTACGCAGGTCAATACGCATACCAAGCAGAGTGTTTATAAGGCTAATACCATCTGCACCTGCGGCTTCGCAGGCCTTTGCAATGGATACAATATCGGTAACATTTGGTGAAAGCTTAATAATTACAGGCTTGGTTGTTACCTTTTTAACGGCCGCTGTTACTTCGGCTGCGGCATCAGGGTTGGTGCCAAAGCTCATACCGCCACCGTGTACATTGGGGCAGCTTACATTAACCTCAAGCCAGCCGACCTGGTCTTCTTTATCTAAAAGGGCGCAGGTGTAGGCATAATCCTCCACCGCAAAGCCACTGACATTTGCCATAACCTTTTTATTAAAGCAGGCTTTAAGCTTGGGCAGTTCTTCACTAATAACCTTTTCAACACCCGGATTTTGAAGACCTACGGCATTTATCATACCTGCCGAGCATTCTGCAATGCGGGGTGTGGGGTTGCCAAAGCGCGGGTCCTTGGTGG
This sequence comes from Clostridia bacterium, assembly GCA_017382915.1. GTDB lineage: Bacteria > Bacillota > Clostridia > Oscillospirales > Acutalibacteraceae > UMGS1279. Next base: position 3,630 of record JAFNZJ010000039.1, read on the forward strand.
TACCCTTAAAGGAAAAGGTGCCAAGGCAGTTAATATCATAAAGCTCTGCAAATTCGTAGCCAAAGCCAAAGGTGCCGCTTGCGGGGATTATGGGGTTATCAAGCTCAATACCGCAAAGGTTTACACTTAATTTTCCCATAAAATCTCCTCCTTTTTCATAACGGGACCTTCTTTACAAATGCGCTTATAACCAGTTAGCGTTTTGCAGGAGCAGCCCATACAGGCGCCAAAGCCACAGCCCATACGCTCCTCAAAGCTCATTTGACCTGATGTATTGGATGCGGTATATACAGCCTTTAACATAGGCTCGGGACCGCAGGTATAAAAGTAGGTGTAGTCAATATCCTTCATTGCATCGGTTACAAAGCCCTTTATGCCGTATGAGCCATCGGCGGTGGTTACATAAACGGTAGCACCAAGCTTTTTAAACTCATCCTCATAAAAAACCTCTGCCTTGGTGTTAAAGCCCAAAACAACACTAACCTGTTTGCCTGCGGCAATAAGCCTTTTTGCAAGGTTATAAAGCGGTGGTACACCAACGCCGCCGCCAAGCAACAGGGGTTTATCCCCCGCGGGGGCAAGGTCATAACCATTACCAAGACCAACCAAAACATCAAGCTTGGTGCCAACCGGCATTTGGCTCATCTGTTCGGTGCCGCCCCCCACAACCTTATAAACTATGGTAAGGCTATTTTCACTAACGTCGCAAACCGAAATGGGTCGGCGTAAATATTTACCCTCAAGCTTAATGTTTATAAATTCGCCTGAATTTTTCACTTCGCTGACATCACCCTTAAGCACCATTTCAAAAACGGTTTCGGTAAGGGGGATGTTGGCGGTTACGGTTAAAAATACCTGTTTCATTTTTTCACCCTATGCATCAATGGTAGAAATTGTAAGTGTGGTTTCTTCCAAAACATCCAGCAGAACCTTAACTGTATCAAGTGCGGTAAAGATGGTTACATTATTTTCGGTAGCCAACTGACGAAGCTTTGCGCCATCGCTTTCTTGACCTGCCGAGCCAATATCACGGGTATTGATAACATAGGCAATGTGTCCCTGACGAATTGCATCGGGCAGTTCATCGGGGTCTTCACTTATTTTTTTAAGCACATGGGTACGGATGCCGTTTTCCTTAAGGAATGCGGCGGTACCTGCTGTTGCCTGAATATTAAAGCCAAGATTATAAAAACGGCGGATAAGCGGAAGTGCTTCTTCCTTATCCTTATCGGCAATTGTGGCAAGCACAGTGCCGTAGTTTTGCAGGTGCATACCTGCCGCCTGCAGAGCCTTATAAAGGGCGCGGTTTTGCTTATCATCATAGCCTATGGCTTCACCTGTGGACTTCATTTCGGGTGAAAGGTAGGCATCAAGACCGCGGAGCTTATTGAATGAGAAAACAGGTGCCTTTACATACCAGCGCTTTTTCTCCTCAGGGTAGATGTCAAAAATGCCCTGCTCCTTAAGGCTTTTGCCCAAGATAACCTCGGTTGCAATGTCTGCAAGGCTAAAGCCCGTTGCCTTTGAAAGGAAGGGAACGGTACGGGATGAACGGGGATTAACCTCAATAATATAAACATCGTCCTTTTCATCAACGATAAACTGAATATTGAAAAGACCGATAATGCCAATGCCTACACCAAGTTTTTTGGCATACTGCAGAATAATGCCCTTAACCTTATCAGATATACTAAAGGTTGGGTAAACGCTCATTGAGTCACCCGAGTGAACGCCTGTACGCTCAACCAGTTCCATAATACCGGGTACAAATACATCGCGACCATCACAAATGGCATCAATTTCAACCTCTTTACCCTGAATGTATTTATCAACCAAAACGGGCTTGTCCTCATCAATTTCAACGGCAGTTTTAAGATAGGTGCGAAGCTGGTCTTCATTGGCTACAATTTGCATTGCACGACCGCCCAATACAAAGCTGGGGCGAACAAGTACGGGGTAGCCAATTTCATTGGCCGCCTTAATGCCGTCCTCAATTTTGGTTACGGCCTGACCCTTTGGCTGGGGTATATCAAGCTCTAAAAGAAGCTTTTCAAAGCTGTCGCGGTTTTCAGCGCGCTCAATAGCGTCACAGTCGGTGCCTATAATTTCAACACCGCGCTGTCTAAGTGGCTCAGCAAGGTTTATTGCGGTTTGACCGCCAAGTGATGCTATAACACCGTCGGGCTTTTCAAACTCAATAATGTTCATAACATCTTCGGGGGTAAGGGGTTCAAAATAAAGCTTATCAGCGGTGGTATAGTCGGTTGAAACGGTTTCGGGGTTATTGTTAATGATTATTGCCTCATAACCTGATTTTTTAATGGTGGTAACGGCATGAACGGTGGAATAGTCAAATTCAACACCCTGACCTATACGAATAGGACCTGCGCCCAAAACAACAATCTTCTTTTTATTGGTAAGGCGGGATGCATTTTCACCTGTGTATGATGAATAGAAGTAAGGAATATATGCGTTAGTGTGGCAGGTGTCAACCATTTTATAGATGGGGAATATATTGTTTTGCTTTCTAAGCTCAAAAACTTCCAGCTCATTTACGCCCCAAAGCTTTGAAATAAACTCATCACCAAAGCCCATTTTCTTGGCCTTAACCAAAACTTCAAGGTTGTTTTTATTGGCTTTAAGTTCATTTTCCATTTCAACGATATTTTTAACCGACTGCAAGAAGTATTCGGTTATCATTGTTATATCGTGAATTTTGGCAATATCTGCGCCGCGGCGGAACAGTTCAGCAATGCAGAAAATATTATCATCCTTAAATTCGGTGATGTAATCATAAAGCTCATCTTCACTCATTGCATCAAACTTGGGCATATAAAAGTGGCAGGCGCCAATTTCAAGTGAGCGTACCGATTTAAGCAGACATTCCTCCAAATTAGAGCCGATGCCCATAACCTCACCGGTAGCCTTCATTTGGGTGCCAAGTGTATTTTTAGCGGTAGCAAATTTATCAAAGGGGAAGCGGGGTAGTTTTGCTATAACATAATCAAGTCTTGGCTCAAAAGCGGCGGTGGTGTTGGCAATAGCAATATCTTCAAGTGCCATACCAACCGCAATTTTTGCGGTAACCTTGGCAATGGGGTAGCCGCTTGCCTTGGATGCCAATGCTGATGAACGCGAAACTCTGGGGTTAACCTCAATCAAATAATACTCACTTGAATTGGGGTTAAGTGCAAACTGAACATTACAGCCACCCTCAATTTTAAGCTCACGGATAAGCTTAATAGCACTATCATTAAGCATTTTAAGGTCGTGGTCGTTAAGGGTCATAATGGGGGCAACAACTATGGAGTCGCCTGTGTGAACGCCAACGGGGTCAATGTTTTCCATACCGCAGATGGTAATGGCGTGGTCGTTGGTGTCACGCATAACCTCAAACTCAATTTCCTTATAGCCTTTAACGCTTTTTTCAATAAGCACCTGATGAACGGGTGAAAGCTTAAAGGCATTAAGACCAACCTCAACCAGTTCTTCTTCACTGTAGGCAAAGCCGCCACCTGTACCGCCTAAAGTAAATGCGGGGCGAAGTACAACGGGGTAGCCAATTCTTTTAGCGGCCTCTTTAGCCTCATCAATGCTGTAGGTGATTTCAGAAGGGATAACAGGCTCACCAATGGACTGACAAAGCTCTTTAAACATTTCGCGGTCCTCGGCGCGCTCAATACTTGCACTGCTGGTGCCAAGAAGCTCAACGCCGCATTCCTTTAAAACGCCCTTTTCCTCCAACTGCATTGCAAGGTTAAGACCTGTTTGACCGCCAATACCGGGGATAATGGCATCGGGGCGCTCATAGCGAAGGATTTTGGCAATATATTCCAAAGTAAGGGGTTCCATATAAACCTTATCGGCTACAATGGTGTCGGTCATAATTGTTGCGGGGTTTGAGTTGCAAAGTATAACCTCATAGCCCTCCTCTTTAAGGGCTAAACAGGCCTGTGTGCCTGCATAGTCAAACTCGGCGGCCTGACCAATAACAATAGGACCTGAGCCTATAATTAAAATCTTTTTAATGTCTGTTCTTTTTGCCATTTTTAAAAATCCTCCCTAAATATTGCTATAGACAGTTTTGCCGTTTACTGCGGTCAAAACACATTTGCCAAAAAGCTTTTCGCCCTCAAAGGGGGTTGCCCTGCCCTTTGATAAAAATTCATCGGGGTTTACCGTGAATTCACAGTTTAAATCCCATACCGTAAAGCTGTTTTTAAAATCTACCGGTATGTCAAACCTTTTTGAGGGGTTTACCACCATAAGCTCCATAAGCTTTTCAAGTGTTATGACACCCGTTTTTACAAGCTTTGTATAAAGCACGGGAAATGCCGTTTCAATACCGACTACACCCATAAGACTTTTTTCCAGTCCCTTTGATTTTTCCTCTGCCGTGTGGGGGGCGTGGTCGGTGGCTATCATATCAATGGTGCCATCCTTAAGACCTTCAACCAAAGCCTCACGGTCGGCGGGGGCCCTTAACGGCGGGTTCATTTTAAAGCGACCGTCCTCTAAAAGGCAGGTATCATCCATTACCAAGTAGTGGGGCGCCGTTTCACAGGTTATATCCACCCCTTTTGCCTTGGCATCCCTTATAAGTGCCACACTTTCCTTTGCCGATATATGGCAAACATGGTACTTACAGCCCGCCTTTGCGGCAAGCTCAATATCGCGCTTAATGGGACCCCATTCACTTTCACTGCATATGCCTTTGTGGCCGTGGGCTTTGGCATATTCACCGTCGTGTATATATCCGCCCTTTAAAAGCGAATTATCCTCACAGTGGGCTGAAATTATTTTATTAAGCGATGCCGCCTTTGTCATTGCGGCAAGCATAAGCTCATCTGACTGGACACCCCTGCCGTCATCCGAAAAGCCGGCAACAAAGGGCGCCATTTCATCCATATTTGATAGTTCAGTACCTGCCTGCAGCTTGGTTATGGTGCCAAAGGGCAAAACATTTATTTTTGCCGTTTGATTTATTTTTTCAAGCTGGGGGTTAAGGTTTTCAAGGCAGTCGGGCGGGGGGTTAAGATTTGGCATGGAGCATACCGTACTGTAACCGCCGCGTGCCGCCGCCATGGTACCGGTTTCAATGGTTTCTTTAAAAATAAAGCCCGGCTCTCGCAGATGAACATGAACATCTACAAAACCGGGACAAACAAACATATTGTAAAAATGGGGAATATTAGCCATATCTTCTAAAGAATCGGCAATAGAAATAATACGGCCACTGTCAACAAATAAATCTTTTTTAAATAATGAACCGTTCATATAAACGGTGGCATCTTTTAAAAACATTTGCATAGCCGTAACATCCTTTCAAAAATATTATATTTTTTAAAATCACCCGCCCCGAAAAACCTACAAGGCAGATGAATTTTTTGTTTAAAAATATAACTTATCCTTAATCTTATATATTATACTTAATAGGGGTGCTAATGTCAAGTAAAAAATCGCTTTTTATTGGTTTGCTTTTTTATATATTTTTTATAAAAACACCCCGCTTTGCTTTGGGCAAAGCGGGGGTAAGTTGGAATATTTGGGTTGAAGTTATTTTATAGTTACGGTGCCATTATACAAATGCTCATTATCAACATGGCCCTCAAAAACTACTAGATATTTATTTTTCTTTTCATCCTTTTTTATACACACGTATCTATCAGTTGTGCAATTAACTTGCAACATTGGCGAATC
>JAFNZJ010000040.1 GCA_017382915.1 Clostridia bacterium
ATAAAGGGTTTTAAGTTCGGGTGAACCTGTTTCATAGCTATAAATACTGCTGTGACCGCTTTCAAATGAAAGTTTACCAAGCAGTTCAATATCACCTTTGCGCCAAGCCTCGGCACCCTTTTCAACACGCTCAAACTCACTGTACCAGTGCTCGGCCCTTTTGCGCCAGTTTTCGGGCAATTTGTCCTTATACTGCTGAAAAACCTGAACAGGCACGTCCCTTAAATAGGTATCACCAAACTTGCCATACTCCATACCGGCAAAGGCCTTAAGGGCATAGGCGGCACTACGGCATTCATCAACACGCATATTAAATTTAGAGCCCGCAAGGCTACGCTCCACACCGCTAAAGAAGATAGCGATTTTAAAGGGCTTCATATTGGGATTTTGGGGTATAAGTTCAAAAGAATCGTCCTTGGTATCTAAATAAAGCAGATGGTCCTTTTTAGAATAAACCTCACATGACTGGTCAAGCTTACCGCAAGAAACACCAACGTAATTATTTTCGGCCTTAAGTGCGGTAAAAATCATTTCACTTTCACTTAAAACTACATTATTAACCTTACAAAGCGCCGATAAAAAGGCGATGATAACAGCTGCCGATGATGACAGGCCGCCAATAGGCAGGCTACCTTCAATAACGGCACTCATACCTACATTAAGGGTGCGTATTTTTGAAAGTTCTAAAGCGGCACCGCGCAGGTAATCTGCCCAATCATTTTCTTTATTTTTTGGTACATTATTAACATGGAACTGTGCCCTTTTTTCAAACTGAAGTGAATTAAGCTCAATAACGCCGTTTTGCTTTGGGCTATAAGCAATGCTAATACCCTTATCAATGGCAAATCCTGTTATTTTGCCAAACTGGTGGTCACTGTGGGCACCAAGCGGACAAACACGGTAGGGGCAAAACGCTACCCCTTCCGGCTCTTTACCATATATAGAAATGTATTTTTCAGTACAGGTCATAAAATACTTCCTTTGTCATTACTTGGTTGAAGATTTTTTCAAAAACGCTTTTATTGTAGCATAATCTTCTTTTTGGGGTATAATCATTTTGTAAATTGGTGTTTTTGTTTTTATGCAGAAGAATATAAGAAAGCAAAGGCCACAAATTGTATAAGAAATAACAGAACACCATGCAGCAGCCATAATACCACCAACAGGAATTAAAAAATAGTTTCCTATTACATTAAGAGCCGCTGCAACCCCTAAAAACACAAGACTTATAACCCTATGTCCTTCTGAAATATTGAAAGAATAAACCATTTTGTAAAAAATCATTCCTAAAACGCCAATAAGCATAACAACAGTTATGTAATATGAATCAATAAAATCAGCGCCATACAGTAATTGAATAGCAGGCTTACCAAAAGCTATAACACCTATAACCAAAATGGCCGCAATAAACAAACTTAATCTGGTTACCCTTGCGACCTCGTTATTATCTTTTTTGCTACACAAATGAGATAAAAGTATGTCCTTCATTGCGTCTGGTAATAACCACACCTTTTCTGATAATGAAACACCTACCGAATAAATACCAATTTGAGCAGTGGTTATAAAATCAAACTGTTGAAGCATCAATATGTCAACCTGATAGTTTATTGTCATTAAAAACAATGTTATCATTGGTATAATTCCAAACCTAGCATACTTAGGCAAGAGTTTAAAGGTTGCTTTCATTTTTTTAAATACTGCGCCTAAGTTTGAGTAAGATATACCTAAATTTATTAAGCCCTGCAAAATTAAGATAATTATTAAATTTGAATAAGTTGCGGTAGTGCCAAACCAAAAAGCAGAAACTACAACTATATCCATAAGCAATATAAGCATAGAACTTATATTTCGCTTACGCGGATTTTCCACCATAACCATATAGTTAATATGGCGAATAAAGGCCTGTATTGGAACTAATATTAAGGCAACCTTTAAATTAGATTCTACCGGAGCCACTATGGCAAAAATCAGTGCCAACCCTAACAATAACGTATAAAAGGTTTGCATTGTATTTAAAAAGGGGTAAAAAACATCTTCACCCTTTTTCTTATAGTATGGGTATGCTTGATACATACCTATACATGCAAAAGACGAAATAATACTAATATAGTTAGCGATTATTGCCGCTTCACCTTTAAGAGACGGGCCTAAATACCTATTATAAAAAGCACCATATATAATGGTTAATACAACACCAACTATTTTTGAAATAACAG
>JAFNZJ010000041.1 GCA_017382915.1 Clostridia bacterium
ATAATTCCCTAAACCATTTACCCTTCTCCTCGCGGGATACGGGGTCGTCCATTTTAGCGGCAGGTGTGCCATCCCTTTTTGAATAGATAAAGGTAAACAGTGCCGAAAACTGCACCTCCCTTACAAGTGAAAGGGTATCTTTAAACTCATCATAGGTCTCACCCGGAAAGCCCACAATAATATCGCTGGTAAGGGATATATCAGGCATAAGACTGCGGGCAAGCTTTATGCGGCTTAAATACTTTTGCCTTGTGTATTTTCGGTTCATTTTATTAAGCACACGGTCGTTACCGCTTTGAAACGGCAGGTGCAAATGACGGCTGACCTTTTTACATCTGCTCATAGTGTGTAACAACTCGTCCGAACAGTCTTTAGGGTGTGATGTCATAAATCTTATTCTAAAATCGCCATCAATTTCATTTATCATTTCAAGCAGCTTTGGAAAATTGATTTCACTGCCATCAGGTAATTTTTCGGGACTATTATATGAATTAACATTTTGCCCAAGCAGGGTTATATCTTTAAAGCCTGCGGCAACCATTTCTTTGGCTTCTTTTAAAATTTCGGTGTATTTTCGTGAATGTTCACGACCACGCACATAAGGGACTATACAGTAGGTGCAAAAATTATTGCATCCGTGCATTATGGGAAGCCAGCCTTTATAGGTCCCATCCCTTAAAACGGGTATGCCCTCAACAATTTCGTGTTCGGTATCATCGGTTTCAAACACGCGACCCTTTTCAGTAAAAAGCCTGTACAAAAATTCGGGCAGCTTGTGTTCAACATGGGTACCAAAAAGCAAGTCAACATAAGGGTAGCTTTTTTTAAATCGCTCTGACACCGTTGTCTGCTGTGCCATACAACCGCAAACACCAATTATAAGGTTTGGGTTGCGCCGTTTATAATGCTTTAGGGCACCAATATTACCAAATACCCTATCCTCCGCATGCTCACGCACGGCACAGGTTTTATAAAGCATTAAATCTGCCTTGTCGGCATCATCGGTAAAATTATAACCAATTTCAGACAGTATACCCTTAAAGCGTTCACAGTCACTAACATTTTGCTGACAACCGTAGGGCACCACCATAGCCAAGGGAGGGTTTTGGTGCTTATTTTTTATGATTTGTTTTAAAAGCTCAATATATTCCTGCTGCTTTTCAAAGCTAAAATCATCTGTTTGTTTAGCCATATTTTCGCTATTCAAATAAGCACCTCCCCTTTTGCAAAATATAAAAATCGCATAATATCACATAATAATATATTATTATAACTTAAAGTTTATTTATATTCAAGTGGAATTTTGTGTTTTTGGCAAAAAAATAAAGGCTGATTTTCTCAGCCCTTATTTTTTGATTTTTTACTTTTATAAACAACCGTAAAATAAATTAGTTGGGCAATAAATGCCAGTCCCCAGGTTACGGGGTAAGACCAATAAACAACCTCAATGGTCATGAATTTTTCAAAAACGGTATAAACGCATAAAACGCGCATAAAGCAGACCGTTACAAGGGTAATTATCATTGGAATTAAAGATTTACCCATGCCACGAACTGTGTTGGCTACGGTATCCATAACGCCGCAAAGACCATAAAAAAGGCAAATAATATTAAGACGCACAACACCTGCAGCAATAATATTAGCCTCACTGGTATAAATAGTAAGCAAGCTTTCTTTAAAAAGTAGCACCAAGCCGCTTAAAAATACCGAAATAAATAAAGTCAGCCCCATACAAATTAAAAGAACCTTTTTTACCCTATCATACCTGTTGGCGCCCGTATTTTGCCCCGCAAAGGTCATGGCCGACTGCGAAACCGCATTGGCCGATGCATAAACAAAGCCTTCAATATTATTTGCCGCAGTATTACCGGCCATAATTATGGTACCAAATGAGTTTACTGCCGACTGTATAACAACATTTGAAATTGAAAACATTGAGCTTTGAATACCCATTGGTGCGCCATATTTAAAAATTAAAATAAGTTGCTCTTTGTAAATGTGAAGCTTATTTATAAATAGTCTATAGTCTGCATTATCCTTAACCAAAATGGTAATAACCCACACTGCCGAAATGTACTGCGAAATAATGGTTGCCAGCGCAACACCCGCAACATCTAAATGAAAAAACAAAACAAAAACTACATTTAATAAAACATTGGCAATGCCCGAAACTGAAAGAATAATAAGCGGTCTTTTTGTATCCCCCGCAGAGCGCAAAATTGCCGCACCAAAGTTATATACCATAAAGCCCGGCATACCACAAAAATACACCCGCATATAAAGGGTTGCCTTATCAATAACATCAAGCGGGCATGACATTAAAGCAAGCAAATAACGGCAAACAATAAAGCCAAATGCACCAACCAAAAATCCAACAATTACGCTAAGCAAAATTGATGTGTGAACGGTTTTAAAAAGCCTTTGTTTGTTTTTGGCACCTATTGACTGCGCCGCAATAACACCGGTACCCATTGAAAGACCCATAAACAAGTTAACTATTAAATTTATAAGCGAAGTGGTGGAACCAACCGCCGCAAAGGACTGGGGGCCTGCAAATTTGCCCACCACTATCATATCGGCCGCATTATATAAAAGCTGCAGTATGCTGGTAACCATAAGCGGAATTGCAAATACTACAATTTTTTTAAAAAGCGGACCGGATGTCATATCCAATTTTTCAGAAGCTTTAACCATCTTGCGCCTTCCTGTGCAAATAAAGGCTACCAAGCCTAAGCAAGGTAGCCTAAAATAAGTTTATCTTTGAACACGGCCGCTTCCGTCACCGCCGGCAAGCTTTTCAATTTCGGGTACCGAAACACGGTTAAAGTCACCCTCAATAGAATGCTTAAGTGCCGATGCTGCAACGGCAAATTCAATTGCCTGCTGTGTATCTTTACCATTTAAAAGTGCATAAATAAGACCTGCACCAAAGCTGTCACCGCCACCTACGCGGTCAACAATATGCAAATGATACTCTTTTGAGAAGCAATAATTTTCGCCATCAAAAAGCATACCTGCCCAGTCGTTATCGTTAGCGGAAATTGATGTGCGAAGGGTAATTGCAACCTTTTCAAAACCAAAGGTATCCATAAGCTGTTTAGCAACAGACTTATAACCCTCTTTATTAAGCTTACCACCGTAAATATCGGTATTTTCAGCCTCAATACCAAATACATCCTTGGCGTCTTCTTCATTAGCAATACAAACATCAACATATTTGCAAAGCTCACTCATAGCGACGCGGGCCTGGTCTCTGGTCCAAAGCTTACCGCGATAGTTAAGGTCGCAAGAAATTTTAACGCCCTTATTTTTAGCGGCTATACAAGCCTCTTTACAAATTTGAACTAAATTTTCGCCAAGTGCGGGAGTTATACCGGTAAAGTGGAACCAATCAGCACCTTCAAAAATTTCATCCCAGTTAAAATCGCTTTTATCTGCCAACTGAATTGCAGAATAAGCGCGGTCATAAATACATACGCTGCCGCGCTGTGAAGCGCCCTTTTCAAGGTAGTAAATGCCTACCCTATCACCACCGCGGGTTATGTTTTTGGTATCAACACCAAAGTAACGAAGCGAATCAACAGCAGCCTGACCAATTGCGTGCTTTGGAAGCTTGGTAACAAACGCAGCATCCATACCATAATTGGCAAGTGAAACTGCTACATTAGCCTCACCGCCGCCAAAGGTGGCCTGCATTTGGTCGTTTTGGAAAAACCTTAAATATCCGTTAGGTGCAAGGCGAAGCATAATTTCGCCAAATGTTACAATTCTGCTCATTATCCGCGAACCTCCTTAACAATTTGAACCGACTTTTTGCAAAGGTCAATAATTTCATCCCACTTTTGGTTATCAATTAAATCGGCAGTAACCATATATGAGCCACCGCAAGCACAAATAATTGGGCATGAAAGGTATTCACTTAAGTTTTTAAGTGAAATACCGCCTGTGGGCATTACCTTAAACATTGGGAAGGGAGCTGACATTGCCTTAATTTTGGCAAGACCGCCCGACTGCTCTGCAGGGAAGAATTTAAGCACCTTAAGGCCTAAACGATATGCAGCGTGATAATCGGTAGGACTGGTGCAACCCGGGAAGATTGCAATGCCTTTTTTCTGGCAATATTTAACAAGCTCTGTATCAAGGCCGGGCGACACAATAAACTTTGCGCCGGCTGCAATGGCCTCATCAACCTGCTCCTCACAAAGAACGGTGCCTGCACCAACAAGCATATCAGGTCTGGCCTTTGTCATAAGTTCAATTGCCTTTGCCGCACCGGCAGCGCGGAAGGTAACCTCAGCAACGGGTACGCCACCCTCACAAAGAGCGTTTGCAAGACCGGCGGCATCTTTTTCGGGGTTGTTAAGCTTAATTACGGGAACAACACCGACACTGCTGATTTTTTCAAAAACATTGTCCATAAAAGTAACCTCCAAAAAACATATAAAATGTTATAACTTATTATAAACCATCAAATGCAGTTTTTCAAGTGATTTTAACCCTTAATATTAATTTTTTATTCTTTTATTTCCATAAAACGCAAAATATGCTAAAATATGTAAAGACTATAAAGCAAAGGTGAAAATTATAAAAATACTGCTTGCAACAAATGTCACTAGTGCAATTGTAATACTTGGAGCACTAAAAAATAAGGTGTTTTTTGCATAATTTTACAAAATTTATTTATTGGTATTGACAACAGTTTTAAAAAGCATTAAAATTTATTATCATAATTATTTTGTTAATTTTTGATGCCGCTTATTTGGTGGCAGTCATATATGAAGGAGCGTTTTAAAATGAAAATGATTTATGAAGGCAAAACCAAGAATGTATATGCCCTTGAAAACGGCAATGTATTGCTTAAGTTTAAGGATGACTGCACCGGCAAAGACGGCGTGTTTGACCCGGGTGAAAACAGCGTAGGTCTTACCATTGAGGGTATTGGTAAAGCCAACCTTGAAACTTCGGTTTACTATTTTGAAATGCTTAAAAAAGCAGGCGTTAAAACCCACTATGTAAGTGCAGATATTGAAAATGCTACTATGGAGGTTTTACCTGCTGAATGCTTTGGTAAGGCTCAGGGTGGTAACGGTTTAGAGGTTATTTGCCGCTTGGTTGCTACCGGTAGCTTTGTTCGCAGATATGGTGAATACATAAAAGACGGCACCGTTTTAGAGGGTGGCTATGTTGAATGCACCTTTAAAAATGATGAAAAGGGCGACCCCCTTGTTACAGGTGAAGGTCTTGCCGCTTTGGGCGTTATGACCCCCGAAATGTTTGAAAGCATGAAGGCACAAACCCTTAAAATCACCAAGGTTGTTGCTGATGACCTTAAAACTATTGGTCTTGACCTTTGGGATATTAAGTTTGAGTTTGGTTACAATAACGGCGAAGTGATTCTTATTGATGAAATTGCTTCAGGTAATATGCGTGTTTATAAAGATGGCAAAATTGTTGAGCCTGTTGAACTTACCAAGCTTATTCTTAACAGATAAGTAAATTAAATAATTTTGGGCAGTCCATTTATTTGGACTGCCCTTTTTAAAAGGAAGATTTATTATGGTAAAACATATTATTTTATGGACAATTGACCAAAAATTTTCAGCAGAACAAAAGGCAGAAATTTTTAAAAACGCTAAAAAAGAGCTTGAGGCGCTAAAAGGCAAGGTACCCGGCCTTTTAGAAATTAAAATTCAAACCGAAAAGCTACCTTCATCAAACGCTGATATGATGCTGGATTCAACCCTTGAAAACGAAGATGCTTTAAAGGGTTATCAATCTCACCCAGCACACCAAGCGGTAGCAAATGAGTTTGTAAGACCCTTTACCAGCCAAAGACTTTGCCTTGATTTTGAAATATAGTGCTATATAAAAAGCAGGTCCGATGTTTCTCGGACCTGCTTTTTTTAGTTGAATTTTGTTGACTTAAAAGCCTCATTGATTTTATCTATAGATGCATCAATAGTTCTTATATTTGATTTCAAAACTGATGTAATATTTTGGTTTTCAGCCGTTACTAATTTATTACACAAATTTTCATATTTACCCTTTTTTAAATAATCTATTGCCCCTATGTTTGGTATTTTATACTTTGAACTGCTGATGGTCAATATTCTAGAACCAACAGCCAAAAGATAGTCATTGCAAAAGCCCATACTTTCACTGGAATAAGTGCGTGTAAAACCTAATAAGTACCTAATAAACATAATGCCTAATTCGGGTTGTTTTGCTCTTTTTGGTATGCCGTAAGTGCGTGGTATTACCGGAATATAGGTAGAACTTTGGCTTGGTCCGGCAACAGGCACGGCGCCAATGCAATTATATCTTTGTGTATTAAACGCACCGCTATCCTTGCATGCACTATAAAGGTTTCCTATGTATAATGCAAAAGTATCAAATTTATATATTTGCTCTAAGTTGTGCTTACCAATGTGATTGTTAATATATAGTTTGTTAATTTGGCTCCACGCATCTACCAAGTCGTTATGCAATGTATTCTCTAATTTGTTTTCATATTTATATGGCGTTTTTGTTGTGTTAATCTTTATAAAATCCTGCCCTGCCGAAAGCATAAAAGCATCATAATAATCGGTCATATAGGGTATATAATTTGTCCCGTTTTCAATATTGTAATTGGCTATTTTTTCAATAATTTCTTTTTGGGTTTGCCAGTTCCATTTGCCATCTCGATAAATTTCAAATGGCATTTTTTTAACACCGCATTTTTTTAAAATTTCAGAATTGTAATATGTAACGTAGTTCATATCCTCACAAAGCCATGAACCTCTCATTGCCACACCAAAATAATCACCATTTATTTTATATGCATTCATATAATATTTTTGCCAACAGTCTGCCGCCATACAGATATCATATGTACTATATCTCAGTGTTTCCTTAAGCGGGGCCAACGCCCCTGTAACAGCATTATTCGGAAAGTCTTTGGATGAAAACATAGCAACATCGGGCGCATTATTATCTGAAATCAATGAAACCAGTTTAGTTTGATAACGGCCTTCGCTGGTAACGGTTACTTTAACCTTTACTCCAGTGCTGTTTTCAA
>JAFNZJ010000042.1 GCA_017382915.1 Clostridia bacterium
CGCGGGTGATACCTTAACCCCTATGTGGATTTCACTTATAACCACCGTAATAGTTCGTGTTCCGTTGGCTTACGGTATATCATACCTTACCACCACACCCGAATTACCCATCGGTCGTAAGGAATGTATACAAATTTCATTGCTTTGCTCATGGGTAATGGGTGCTATCCTCACCGCAATATTCTACCGTATTGGCGGTTGGAAGAAAAAGGGCATTAAACAGCTTTAAACCTTGTAAAAAACCTTAATAAATGATATAATAAAAGGGCGGTCAATTCAGACCGCCCTTTATGTTATTTAACCTAAATTTCTTTTTCTAAAATTTTAAAAAAGTCTAAAAAGCACAGCACAAGGCTTACAAAAAGGTATAAATCTATAAGTCCAAAAATTAAGCCGGCTATAAGACCGATTATTGGAATTAAACCTATTAAAAAACTAACAACGCTAATAACCGCCATTGCAAATATATGTACAATAGCATAAAGCACCAGTGAGGCTACATCCTTTTTTTCGGTAAAGGCAAACGGAAAAAGTTTTTTAAGCATATCCATAAAAACATACCTCCTTAAATTCTAGTTAAATTTTATCATAAAACAATCATTTTTTCAAGATATAAAAGGGGTGAAAGTATATGTATAAAACCTTAAATGAATATAATAAAGAAAAGTTTGGCTGTAAGGTTTATAAGCTTTCACTTGATGCGGGCTTTACCTGCCCCAACCGTGACGGCACCAAGGGTAGCAAAGGTTGTATATTTTGTTCGTCGGGTGGGTCGGGTGAATTTGCTGAAGGCGGCAATGATATTTTGGCCCAGCTTGAAGCCGCAAAAAAGCGTGTTGAAAACAAAAACAAAGGCGGAAAATATATAGCCTATTTTCAGTCCTTTACCAATACATATTCAGATGTAAAGCATTTAAAAAGCCTTTATTTAAAGGCAATATCACCCGACTTTATAGTGGGGCTTTCGGTCGCAACACGACCCGACTGTCTGCCCGATGATACGGTTGAACTGCTTAAAGAAATAAATAAAATAAAGCCCGTAACGGTTGAACTTGGACTTCAAACCGCAAACCCAAAAACTGCTGATTATATTCGCAGGGGGTACACCAATGATGAATATGTTTTGGCCGTTAAAAGGTTAAAGTCCGCGGGCATTAACACAGTAACCCACATTATAATAGGTCTGCCAAATGAAACGGTGGATGACGCCACCAATACCACCAAGCTTGCCGTTAATGCAGGCACCGATGGTGTAAAATTTCATATGCTTTATGTAATAAAGGGCACCGATTTGGCGCTTGATTATTTAAGCGGTAAATTTACCTGCCTCAATCTTGAAGAATATGCACAAATACTAAAAAGGTGTTTAGCGCTTTTGCCAAAAGACACCGTAGTACACCGAATAACGGGTGACGGCGCAAAAAAAGATTTGCTGGCACCAATGTGGTCGGCCGATAAAAAAAGGGTGCTTAACTACCTTAATAAATATTTAAAAGGGGAGTAGCGTTTTGGAACCAAAGGATTATACAGTTGTTAAAATAACAGGGGAATATGCCTATCTTCGTGAGGATGGCAAGGGTGAGGATAGTGATTTGTTTATAGCACTTGCCCTGTTGCCCGAAGGCACCGATATTGGCACAAGACTGCATTATGAAATGTTTGAATATAGCATAATTTAAAAAAAGAGGTGGCAATGCCACCTCTTTTACATTTTATTATAAATTTCTTCGGCTTTTTTGTAAATCCACCCGGCTTCATCATCACTGCAGGTTTTAAGCTTTTTGGCTTTTGGGTAGCCCCATATATTAAAGTATTTTGGGCCTATCCAAGTACCTTTTTCGGTTTCATTAAAAAGTCCCTGCAAAACACTTAAAGCCGCCCTTTTAGGGCTATGAAAAATAATTTTCATAGGGTATTTAATAAGGGCAAAAACCATTTTTGGGTAGTGGGCGGTAATGCCTGTAAGTGTAATTCCGGGGTGGGTGATGGCAAGGGTTGCCCCATCATTATTTTCAAAAAGGCCATAAAGCGCAAATGTTAAAAAGCGCTTTGCGTTGCCATAAACCAAGCTTGCCCTTTCGCGCCGGCTAAAGTCAATATCATCCCTGTCGGTCACTGAATAATTGTGCGCTATACTGCTTACTGCCACGACCCTGCCACCGTTTTTATTAAGGGTGGGTAAAAGCTTTTTCACTATGTAGTAGGGGGCGGCAAAATTTATTTGAAAAACATTATCAAGCCCCGTGCTGCATTTAAACCGCGGCACACTGTAGGCGCCCGCGTTTAGTATTATATAGTCAGGGCTTAAGTCCTTAAGCTGCTCACAGGCGGATTTTACGGTTGCCATATCACTAAGGTCAAGCGGTATGGTGTAGGTAGTTAGGTTATTAAATTTTTCATTTAAAGCCTTTATAAGCCCGTTTTGCTTTGCTATGCTTCGGTCTAATAAAATAAGCTTTGCACCAAGCCTTGCCAAATAAAAACAAAGCTCTTTGCCAATACCGCCGGTGGAACCGCTTATAGCAACCGTCTTACCCAAAAGGCTTTTTGTGTTTTGATTTAAAAAGGTTAAAATGTTCATAAAATCAGTTTATCACCCTTTTGATTTGTTGTCAACAGGGGTATAATTGTACAAAATGTGGTTAGCAACCGCTAACTAATTGTGCAAACTGCTAATTTTTAAAAAATAGCAAAAAAAGGCGCCCAAATTTATTGACAAAATTTTACTAAAATGTTATATTAGGTATATCAGTTAGCATTGGCTAACACCTTTTTGGAGGGTTTGGTACAAATGAACTTAACACAGGCTATGGAAGGTAAAGAATATATCATCAAAGCCATTGAAACAGATGATGAAGAGCTTAATTCATTTCTTTTTTCGCTTGGCTGTTATAGTGGTGAGCCTATTACCGTAGTTAAATCCAAAAAGAAAAATTTAGTGGTATCTATTAAAGATGCCCGCTATAACATTGATAATCTGCTGGCAGAGGTAATTGAAGTTTATTAAAAAGCATTATGGCGGCAGTGTTTTTTTAAAGCCTATGGTTAGCGGCGGCTAACTAAAGATTAGGGAGGAATATTATTATGAGAATTGCTTTGACAGGCAACCCCAACTCAGGCAAGACCACAATGTATAATGCTTTGACCGGTCGTAATGAAAAGGTTGGTAACTGGGCAGGTGTTACGGTAGACAAAAAAGAACATCCTGTTAAAAAAGCCTATGCAGGCGGTAAAGATATTACCGCAGTTGACCTTCCGGGTGCATATTCAATGTCACCCTTTACCAGTGAGGAAAGTATAACCAGCTCGTATGTTAAAAATGAAAACCCCGATGTTATTATTAACATTGTGGATGCAGATAATTTAAGTCGTAGCCTTTTCTTTACCACACAGCTTTTAGAACTTGGTATACCCGTTGTTGTGGCACTTAATAAAAGTGATATTGGAACCAAAAAAGGCAACAAGATTGATGAAAAAGCCCTGTCACAAAAGCTGGGCTGCCCCGTTGTTAAAACTGTTTCCACTTCGGCGGATGGTTTAAAGGCGGTTGTTGAAGCAGCAATTGCTCATGCTAGCGAAATTCAGAGTGCCCCCTACATACAGGATGATATTGATTTAACAAACAAATCAGAGGTTGAACAGGCCGACCGCAAGCGTTTTGTGTTTGTTAATAATATTGTTAAAGAGGTTGAAATCCGTAAGGTCCTTACAAAGGATAAAAACTTCGGTGATAAGATTGATAATGTTCTTACTAACAAATGGCTAGGTATTCCGATTTTTGCCGTTGTAATGTTCCTCGTGTTCCAGATTTCTCAGGTTTGGGTAGGTACCCCCATTGCAGACCTTCTGGTTGGATGGCTTGAAACCTTCCAGGGCTGGGTTGGTGAACTTCTTGCTAATGCATCTCCGCTTCTTTCGGCTATCCTTGTTGACGGCGTAATCGGCGGTGTGGTTGCAGTTGTTGGCTTTTTGCCACTGGTTATGGTTATGTACTTCCTCATTGCGCTGTTAGAGGATTGCGGTTATATGTCCCGTGTTGCAGTTGTACTTGACCCCATATTTAAAAGGGTTGGTCTTTCGGGCAAATCGGTTATTCCTTTTGTTATCACTGTTGGTTGTGCCGTACCCGGTATTATGGCAAGCCGTACTATAAGAAATGAGAGGGAGCGCAGAGCAACTGCAATGCTGGCACCCTTTATGCCTTGCGGTGCAAAGATTCCCGTTATTGCCCTTTTTGCCGGCGCATTCTTTGATGATGCAGGTTGGGTAAGCACCTTGATGTACCTTTCCGGTATTGTACTTATTTTCCTTGGCGCACTTCTCGTTAATAGAATTGCAGGTTATAAAGCAAGAAAATCCTTCTTTATTATTGAACTCCCCGAATATAAAGTGCCTTCTTTTTGGGGCGCATTCAAATCAATGTGTAGTCGCGGTTGGGCCTACATCGTTAAGGCCGCTACCATTATTCTTCTTTGTAATATGGCAGTACAGCTAATGCAAAGCTTCACTTGGAGCTTTACTGTGGCAGAATCGGCAGACCAGTCTATTTTGGCATCAATTGCTTCCCCCTTTGCATATGTGCTTGTTCCGATTGTAGGCGTTCTTTCTTGGCAGCTCGCAGCAGCAGCCGTTACCGGCTTTATTGCTAAAGAAAATGTTGTTGGTACACTTGCAGTTTGCTTTGTAGGTTTAGAAAACCTTATCGATACTGAAGAGCTTGCCCTTATGGAGGGCGCAGGCACTGAGGTTGCAGGTATTATGGCAATCACCAAGGTAGCCGCCCTTGCATACCTTATGTTTAACCTTTATACACCGCCTTGCTTTGCGGCTATCGGCGCAATGAACGCCGAAATGAAAAGCGCAAAATGGCTTTGGGGCGGTATCGGTCTTCAGCTTGCTACCGGTTACACCGTATCCTATCTTGTTTACACCATTGGCACTATTGTTACAGGCGGCACTCTTAATATTGGCGCTGCTATTGGTGGACTTATTGCTGTTGCTGTTATGGCTTTCATTATTATTGCTCTTATCATAAACACCAATAAAAAGCTAAAATCAGAGTATTCATTAAGCGGTGCCAAGAACTAAATTTATCAGTTAGGATTATATTTATGGAAAATGTTGTCATTGTTTTGATTTTACTTGCCATTGCGGCAGGTATTATATGGTATCTTATCCGTGCAAAAAAAATGGGGCAAAAATGTATAGGTTGCCCCTATGCAAAAAACTGCAAATCAAAATCCTGCAATGAACAAAATAGTAAATAAAGTAAAATGCCGTACCGCCTTGGTGCGGCATTTGCTTTTATTGACAGTTAGCATTATTTGTGCTATCATTTTTTATATAAAGGGGGACTTTTTTATGCAAAACTTTGAATTTTTTACACCCACTAAAATCCTTTTTGGAAAAGGCGCAGTAGCAGACCTTCCGACTGAAATTAAAAGGTATACAAATAGGGTGCTGTTAACCTATGGTGGCGGCAGTGTTAAAAGGCTTGGCATTTACGATACCGTAACAAACCTTTTAAAGCAAAACGGCATTGAATATATTGAACTTTCAGGCATTGAGCCAAACCCAAAGGTGGAGTCGGTAGAGCTTGGCACCAAGCTTTGCAGAGATAATAATTTAGGCGGTGTTTTGGCACTTGGCGGCGGCAGTACCATTGACTGCTCAAAGGTTATAGCAGGCGCGGTAGGGTATAACGGGAATGCTTGGGATATAGTGTTAAACCCGGATAAAATAAAAAGCGTGCTGCCTATATTTACGGTATTAACCCTTTCTGCAACGGGCAGTGAAATGAACGGAAACGCCGTAATTTCAAATATGCAAAGTAACGATAAAAAGGGCGTTTACCATATTGATTTTAAGCCTAAATGCTCGGTGTTAGACCCCGAATATACATTTTCAGTGTCACCCTGGCAAACGGCAAGTGGCACTGCCGATATTATGAGCCATATTTTTGAAACCTATTTTAATAAAACAAAGGGCACTATGGTGCAGGACAATATCGCCGAGGGACTGCTTAAGGTCTGTATTGAAAACGGCAAAAAAGCCTTTGATAACCCCACAGACTACACCGCAAGGGCAAATTTAATGTGGGCATCATCACTTGCCATAAACGGTCTTACGGGTATGGGCAAATCGGGCGCTTGGAGCTGCCACGCTATGGAGCATCAGCTTAGTGCATATTATGATATAACCCACGGCGCAGGTCTGGCAACCCTAACACCTGCTTGGTTTGAATATGTTTTAAATGATGATACTGTGGACAAATTTAAAAGCTATGGTGTTAATGTTTGGGGCATTGATTCATCACTTGATAAATATGAAATTGCAAATAAGGCAATTGAAAAAACTAAAAACTTTTTGTTTAATGACCTTAAATTGCCCAAAACTCTTAAAGAATACGGAATTGATGAAACCTACCTTGAAATAATGGCCGAAAAGGCGGCAAATGAAGGCTTAAAATATGCCTATAAGCCCCTTGAAAAGAAGGATGTTTTGGCAATTTATATGTCCTGTTTAGGTTAAAAATCAAAAAAATCAGGCGACTTGGTGCAAAAAATCAAGTCGCCTAAAATTTTGCGTTTTTTGGCTTTAAATAGGCAAAATTATAAAGAAAATAGAAAATAAATAAAGCAATATTCTATAAACCTTGAGTCTAAAACTGTCCTTCATTCAAACACAGTTGACTTTACCTCAACCCCCCGCAAAAAAATCAAGAAAAACTTTTCTACGATTTGTAACAAAGTTTTTATTTTTGGGTAAAATGGGTGTAGTAGCATAACCTTTAACAATGGGAGTTATTTGACTTATCCACCGAGTTATCCACAGTTATGCACAAAAAAGATATAATACAATTTGTATAAAAAATTTTTTACCTGTCAAAACTTGTTATGTATAATAAGTTTTTAAAGAGGGTGCTTTTAATATGTTGCGTGGTGTTAACAGGTCGATAATAGAAATAAGTGAAACCGAGAGTAGGTACTTTGAAAAGATTTTAATCTTTGTAAGACCTGAGTTTGGCACATTACCTCCGCAAAAACTTAATTCTGAGGCTAAACGGCTGTTAAATGGTATGACCTTTACACCAATGGGGCTTGGTAGAAGTGCCACTGCAAGGTATAGGGCAACCGTTAAAAGAAGGCGTAGAATTATTTTTGCCGTCATAGGCTTAATTATTGCTTCGTTTATAATATGGCAGTTAATTTAAAAAAGGCACCTATTTCAAACCGAAATAGGTGCCTTTTGGGTTTTAAGCGTTATTTGCTTTAATGTTAATATTGGTGGAATAAAAACGACCTGCGCGGAAGATTTTAACCGTAACGGTTTCCCCTGGGTTGCACTGCGAAATAGCATTTTCAAGGTCGGTGTAGCCACTAATTGCTACGCCGTTAAATTCGGTAATAATATCACCGCGTTTAATATCGCTTTCGTCAGCGGGGCCACCTTCGGTAACGCTAATAACAACTGCGCCTGCGGGGTAGCCAAGTGCCTTAAGCTGTGACGATGTGTAGTTGCGGCTAATTTCAATGCCAATGTAGGGGGCAGGTTTATTTTGGTTTGAAATCATTTTGTCACAAATTTCTTTAACTGTGTTTGAGGGGATAGCAAAGCCCATACCCTCATAACCGGTGCTTACCAGCTTAACGCTGTTTACGCCAATAAGCTGGCCGTTTATATCAACCAGGGCGCCGCCCGAGTTACCCGGGTTAATTGCCGCATCGGTTTGAATAAGTGACATACTTGTGCCTGAATCAACCGAAACCGAACGGTTAAGACCGCTTATAACACCCGAGCTTACCGAGCCAATAAATTCCAAACCGCCGGGGTTTCCGATTGCAATTGCGTATTGACCAACCTTAAGCTTGTCAGAATCGGCAAATTCAATTGCATTAAGACCTGTCTTTTCAATTTTAACCACTGCAAGGTCTGATGCAATGTTGTAGTCAATAACCTTTGCGGTAATGGCGGTTTTAACATCCTCGGGTAAGAAGACCTCAACCTTTGCGTTGCTTGACTCAACTGCGCTTTGAATTACATGGTAGTTGGTAATAATGTAACCGTCTGCCCTGTAAATAATGCCGGAGCCCTCGCCCGTTGCCTCACTACTGCCGCCAAAAAAGTTCATAACTGCGGCGGTGGTGCGTATACCAACAATGCTGGGACCTGCCTTTTTGGCAACCGCCTCAATTGATGAATTAACCGTTTCATCCACAGTGATGTTGGTTATATTTTGCGGTGCGTTGTTTTGCGGTTCGGTGACTGAAGCGCCCTCTGTTTTGCCAAGGCTACCTGTTAAATACATAGCACCAAATGAACCGCCCGCACCTATTATTGCCGCCAAAATTGCCGAAACAATAATAACGCCCGCGCCGTACTTTTTGTTTTTAGGCTTCTTTTCGGGGGTAGGGGGTGTGCTTGGTGTGTATACAGTGTTATGGTAAGTAGGTTCATTTTTAACATCGCCGACAGGGTTTACCTGCGGTGTAGAATAAGCACTGCTTTGCAGATTACCGTTAGCGGCTGAATAACTGTAGGTACCGCTTGGTAAAAAGTCGGTTTTAATTGTTTCGCTAACGGGCGTTTGCTCTATATTTTTCGTTTCTTCATTTTTTATTTCGGGAGATGTATCCGCTATGTTTTCAGCGGGTGGGTTATTAACACTCGTTTGTTCGGCAGGCACATCGGCATCCGCTTTATTCATACCCGCAAACATTGGGGTAGGATTAAAAGTCTGGTCGGAATTGGTGGTGTTAACTGCTGAATCAAAACCGGTGATTTTATTTTCATCCATTTTAATAAAAATCCTCCTTATTGGTATGCTTTTATAATAAAGTATTATTGTTACTTTGTTTAACACAAAATATGAACATTAAGTAAACAATTATACCTACGCCTATTTTTTATCACTTGAAAAAGGTATGTCGGTATGATATTATATAAGTAATAAAACAGGAAGGGAGCCCATAATTTATGCCTATTCAAGAATCGGGCGAAATGTACCTGGAAAGTATACTTTATTTAAATCTTAAAAACGGCTATGCCCGCGCCATAGATGTTGCAGAGCATATGGGCTATTCAAAGCCAAGCGTAAGTCGTGCTGTAGGCCTTTTAAAAGAGGGCGGCTATATTACCGTTGAGGCGGATGGTAGACTGCTGCTTACTGCATCGGGCAAAAAGGTGGCAGAAAAGATTTATGAGCGCCACACCATGCTTACCGAATTTTTTATTCGCCTTGGTGTTGAGCCTGAAATCGCCAGCGATGATGCCTGTAAGATTGAGCACCATTTAAGTGACAGCACCTTTGCGGCAATAAAGCGCCACGCTGAAAGGTTTAAATAAGGGCTTTATATTAGTATAATCTAATTTATAAAAATAATCAAGTATGCCCTTTGCTTTTTGCAGTGGCATTTAAGGAGAATTATAATGAAAAAAGCAGTATCATTACTTTTAAGCATTTTGTTAATTGTTGTGGTTTTGCCTATGGGTATTTTTGGTGTAACCGCCGCCGACCAAACCTTCACCAATGGAAACTTTACATATAAAGTGGTAAATGATGAGGCAATAATTATATCAGCCGCAGAGGGCCTTAGTGGCGCACTTGTTATACCAAGTGAGCTTGATGGTTATACAGTAACGGCTATTGGGCCAAAGGCTTTTTACAATTTTAAAAACCTTACTGAGGTAACCATACCAAGCACCATAAAAAGTATGGGCAAAAACGCATTTATGAACTGTACCGGAATGACAAAAATTAACATTACCGACCTTAAAGCCTGGTGTGAAATGGAACGTTTTGGTGCCCTTGCTTCCCCTATGATATACGCTAAAAAGCTTTACCTTAATGGGGCGCTTGTTGAGGGTAATATAACCATCCCCGAAGGCACAAAGGCCATAACACAGGGCGCATTTCATTCCTGTAAGGATATTAAAAACGTAACTTTGCCCAATACCATAACCTATATAGGTGAAAGTGCTTTTAATGGCTGTGAGTATTTAGCATCAATAAATATACCAAATAGTGTGACCGAAATAGGCGACTGGGCATTTACAGGTTGTAAAAGATTAAGTTCTATTAGTATTCCAAGCAGCGTTACAAAAATTGGCGAAGGCACATTTTATTATGCACAGTGGCTTGAAACTATTGACCTGCCTGATACTATAACCTATATTGGACCAAGCGCCTTTGGTAGCACCGATTTTTATTATTCATTACCTAATGACGTTGTTTATATAGGTAAAGTGTTATATGTTTGCAGGGGTGAATGTCCTACCAACCTAGTGGTTAAGGAAGGCACTGTAAGCATTGCCGATAAGGCTTTTGGTGATGCTGGTTATATTAATTCCGGATATAGCGAGTTAGAGTCGGTAACAATACCTTCCAGCGTAAAATATATTGGCGAGTCCGCTTTTTATAATTGCTCAAATCTTGCCCAAATTAATTTTGATGGTAAACTGGATTATTTAGGCAAACATGCATTTGGCAACACAGCTTGGTATAACGCTCAGCCTGATGGTGTGGTTTATGCGGGTAACTTTGCCTATAAATATAAGGGCGAATGTCCCGAACAGGTTACAATTGCCGACGGCACAGCGGGTATAACTGCTTGGGCATTCCAAAACTGCTCTATTTTAAGCAAAATCAATATTCCAAGTAGCGTAAAATATATTGGCGATTCTGCTTTTTACGGTTGCTCAAACCTTGAAAATATAAATATCGCAAGTTCTAGCCAACTTAAAAGTATGCCCCTGTCCGCTATTGAGCAAACCAAATGGTACAAAAATAAAGATTACGGCCCTGTTTATGCAGGCAATGTGTTACTTGCTTATAAATTACCCTACGGGGAAGATGGCCCTAGAGAAATTGTATTAAATAATGATACCGTAGGTGTTGTTGATTCGGTTTTTATGAACTGTATGGTTCTTTCAAGTTTAACATTTAGCAAAAAACTTACAAATCTTTTACCAAGCTCCTTTGATTATACTTATATTGATACCATTAACTTCAAAGGCACCCGTAATGATTGGCAGGCAATATCATATTCTGATTGCAGACAGCTTGCAGGCACATATGTTGTTTGCATCTGTACCGGCGCGCATAGCTTTGATAATGACGCCGACACCACCTGTAACAACTGTGATTATATTAAAAAAGCCTACACCCCCGGTGATATTAACGATAGCGGCACCCGTCCCGATTTAGATGATGTTGTAGTATTGGCGCAAATTATTGCCGGCTGGGAAGGCGTTACCCATAATGCCGAGGCGCTTGATGTCAACGCCGACAATGATGTAACCCTTGACGACGTTGTTTTACTTGCCCAGTTTGTAGCAGGTTGGGATGTCACATTAAACTAATAAATCTTTATATAAAAAGGTGGTCTGCATTTAGCAGACCACCTTTTTTAAACTTATAGTTTTTAAGGCTTCCCCTTAAGGGGATTTTTTTAATACACATCATTGATTTCGGTATAGCCTTCTTTTTCAAGAAGCTCTTTTTGCCTTTTTGCGTTTTTATTGCGCTTTGCAATCATAACGCGGTTGCCGTCAGCACGCAGCTTTGCCGCCTTTTCAAATACCTCGGCAGTGGCTTCTGAAGATGCCTTTTTATCAACCAAAAATGCAACGCATTTTTTATTAACCGGCACCTTAAAGCCCTTATCCTTTAAAATGGTTATAATGCGCTCAAAACCTATTGAAAAACCGCAGGCAGGGGTGGGGTTGGCACCAAATTTGCCTATCATTTCATCATAGCGTCCGCCACCCGCAACAGATGAGTTAAGCTCAGCCATTTCTATTTCAAAAATTGTGCCGGTGTAGTAACCCATACCGCGTACCAAGGTGGGGTCAAATTCAAGCTCAAAACGATTGCCAAGGGCACCTTTAATATTGCTTATAAGTGTATCAATACCGTTTGCTACGGCGGGGTCTAAAAATTCGCCAAGACCACCGCAAAGCTCACTGCAGGTTTTACCCTCACGGTTTAAAAACATTGAAAGGTAGGCGTCAACATCGGCCTCATTAAAGCCGTTTCTAATAAGCTCCGCCTTAACACCATCGGGACCTATTTTATCAAGCTTATCAAGTGAAATATAAACCGAACCTAAATTTTCTTCAGGCATATTGCAGCTGGCCGCCATAGCCTTTAAAATGCGGCGGTCATTAACCCTGACCTTAAAGTTTTCAAAGCCAAGCTTTAAAAGCAGGGTAGAAGTGGCTGAAATAAGCTCGGTCTCGGCAAGCATGGTTTCATCGCCTAAAATGTCAATATCGCACTGTGTAAACTGGCGAAAACGACCCTTTTGCGGGCGGTCGGCGCGGAATACATTGCCTATTTGCAGCGCCTTAAAGGGAGTAAAAAGCTGTTCAGCATTATTTGCGTAGTAGCGGGCAAGGGGCAGGGTTAGGTCATACCTAAGACCGCTGTCAACCAAATCGCCTTCATTTTTGGCGGTTTCTAAATTAAGCTTTTCACCGCGCTTTAAAATTTTAAAAATAAGCTTTTCGTTTTCGCCACCCTGGTTGCTTTGCAAATTTTCAATATGCTCAACCATAGGGGTTTCAATCTGGGCAAAGCCAAAATCGGCATAGGTTTCTTTAATTACCGAAATAACATATTCTCTTAGCCTCATATCCTCGGGCAAGAAATCGTTCATACCCTTAACAGGGGTTTTAATAAAAGCCAAAATAAAGCTCTCCTTTAATAAATAATTACCTAGTAATTATATTATATAAACCCCAAAAAAGCAAGTAAAAGGTTAAATTTAAAGCAATTTACTTAATATTATGCAGTTTTTGCCTTATTTGGCGGTATTAGGTGCCGCCATTACAACTATTTTTGCGTTAAAATACTTGCAATTAACCTTTTTACGCGGTATAATGATAAGCGTGGATACATATATTTTTACTATCTTGTCCCGGAGGTATCTATGACAGAGATAATTGCTATAAAGTTTAAAAAAGACGGCAGAATTTACTACTTTGACCCCGATGGCAAAAGCTTTGATGATAATCAGCGTGTTGTGGTTGAAACCTCAAAGGGTGTTGAGTGTGGTTTTGCGGTTGGCAGTAATCGTATGATTGCCGACAGTCAGGTGGTTGCCCCCCTTAAAAAGGTACTGCGCCACGCTAATGATGCCGACCTTAAACGCATTGCCGAAAATGATAAAAAAGCCACCGAAGCCTTTGACTACTGTGAGGAGCAGATTGAAAAGCTTGGTCTTGATATGAAGCTAATTGATGTTGAGGTTTCATTTGATTCGGGCAAAATACTGTTTTTCTTTACATCTGACGGGCGCGTCGATTTTAGAGAGTTGGTTAAAATTTTAGCCGCAAACTATAAAACCAGAATTGAACTTAGGCAAATTGGCGTCAGGGATGAGGCTAAAATGCTTGGTGGACTTGGTATATGCGGTCAACCGCTTTGCTGTAGCAGGTTTTTAGATGCTTTTCAGCCCGTTTCAATTAAAATGGCTAAGGAGCAGGGGCTTTCACTTAATCCGGTTAAAATTTCGGGCTGCTGCGGCAGACTTATGTGTTGCCTTAAGTATGAGCAGGATGCCTATGAGTACCTAAACTCCATAACCCCCGCCCCCGGTTCACTTGTAAGGACCCCAAACGGTGATGAGGGCATAGTGCATGATGTTAACCTGTTAACAGGTAATTTACTTATAAAAACGGGTGAGGAAAACACCATTATTCAAAAATTCCATAAGGATGAGGTAAAGGTGCTTCGTGCCAACCGTCCAAAGGGCAAAAAACCGCCTGTGGAGGATGAAAAAGAATAATAACATAAAAATTTGTGCTTTTTTGTAAAAATAACTTGCAAAATCAAATTTATATGTTAAAATATATTTATCTAATGCATTGGAGGTGTATTTCTAATGGCATATGTTATTTCTGATGAGTGCATCAGCTGTGGCGCATGCGCTGCTGATTGCCCTTGCGAGGCTATTTCTGAAGGTGCTGAGCATTACGAAATTGACGCAGACAAATGCGTAGATTGCGGTGCTTGTGCTGCAGGTTGCCCTGTTGAGGCTATCTCTCAAGGCGAATAGTTTTTTTAAGCGGCTTTATGCCGAGTGCTGAAAGAGCCGCGTTTGTCGGCTCTTTTAATCATTTTAAGTAAATATTTACATAGGAGATGTAATGTATAATGGATAAAAAAGTTATGGTTGAAGTTTCCGCCCGCCATATTCACTTAAGCAAAGAACACCTTGAGGTGCTTTTTGGTAAGGGCTATGAGCTTACCCCTAAAAAGGACCTTTCACAACCCGGTCAGTTTGCCTGTGAAGAGCGCGTTAAGGTTGTAGGCGCTAAAAAGGAGCTTGCAGGTGTTTCAATTTTAGGTCCTGTTCGCCCCGAAACCCAGGTTGAGCTTTCCCTTACCGATGCCCGTTCAATCGGTGTTGCCGCCCCCGTTAGGGAGTCGGGCGATGTTAAGGGTAGCGGTAGCTGTAAGCTTGTTGGTCCATGCGGTGAGGTTGAGCTGGAATACGGTGTTATTTCTGCTAAGCGCCACATACACTTTACCCCTGAAGATGGCGAAAAATTCGGCGTTACCGATAACCAGAACGTTAAGGTTAAAATTGTTACCGAAGGTCGTAGCCTTATTTTTGATGATGTTGTTGTTCGTATAAGTCCTAAATATGCCGCTGCTATGCACATTGATACCGATGAGTCTAATGCCGCAGGTATTGCAGGTGCCGTTGACGGTATTATCATTACCGACTAATGAATAACTCGTTAGGAATTTATGTCCATGTGCCCTTTTGCCTTAGCAAATGCGCCTACTGCGATTTTTATTCGTTGGAGTGTATTGATGCTAAAGGCGGGGAATATGTTGACAAAATAGTTTCTGAAATCAATCGGTGGGGTGGGGTACTTAATAACCCCCCTGCCGATACTTTATATTTTGGCGGGGGTACTCCAAGCCTGCTTAAATCAGGTCAAATTAAAGCGATAATAGATAGTGTTAGATATTCGTTTTCGCTTGAGCGAGCCGAAATAACCCTTGAAGTAAATCCCGGTGATGAACTGTCAGATTTTTTTGCAGAGGTAAAAAAGGCGGGGGTTAATCGCATATCGGTTGGTATGCAGTCGGCAAATGATAATGAGCTTAAATATCTTTCGCGCAGGCACTCTGCCCTGCAGGTTGAAAAAACGGTAACTGCCGCAAGGGCAGCAGGTATTAACAATATCTCACTTGATATAATGCTTGGCATACCGGGGCAGACCAAAGAAAGCTTAAAGCAAACGGTACAATTTGCCCTTTCACTTGACCCACAGCACATTTCGGCATATTTACTATCCTTGGAGCCTAAAACACCGCTTTATAAAAATAAAGAAAAGTATGTTTTCCCTAATGATGATGAAGCAGGGGAGCTTTACCTTTACACCTGTGAGCTTTTAAAAAAAGCAGGGTATAATAGGTATGAAATATCAAACTTTGCTAAATCGGGTTATGAATCGCGCCATAACAGTAAATACTGGCAGGGCGCCGATTATTTGGGTTTAGGCCCTGCCGCACATTCATTTATAAACGGTAAGCGCTTTTATTATAAGCGTGATATAAATAAATACCTTGCATCCCCAACCGAAGTTTTTGACGGTGAGGGTGGCGATGCCGCAGAAACCCTTATGTTAAGGTTAAGGTTAAGCAGTGGACTTAATATTAAAGATTTTGCAAATAAATTTAAGCTTACCGACATAAAAATAAACCGCCTTATAAAAAAGGCGGAGCTTTTAAATAAAAATGATTTGGTAAGGCTTGACGGTATGGTTATTAGCCTAACAGATAAGGGCGCGCTTTTATCAAACGCGGTCATTGGTGAGTTTTTAAATTGTTTAGGCTAAAAAAAGCGGTCATGCTAAAATTAAAAGCACAACCGTTTTACAAATTCTGCGTATTAAGAACTTTTTCAGCCTCTTTAGCAATTTTCTTTAAACTGCTTAAAACATCCTTAGGTACTTCGGTAGCGGGGCGCTTAACACCAAGCAGCTCATCACAGGTAACCTCATAATATGCGGCAAGCTTAATTAAAAAGTCAAGCCCGCATTCGCGTATACCTTTTTCATAGTGTGAAAGCAAAGCCTGCGAAACGCCAAGGTCAATTGCGGCCTGCTTTTGTGAAATACCTTTTGATTTTCTAAGTTCTGAAATTATTTTTGGAAACTCGCAGTTCATTTGCTCACCCCTTTTTTCGCAAGTAATGACATTATAATACATTTTACACCGCTTGTAAATAGCAAAAATATACAAATTGTAAACCCTTTTTTTGACAAGGAGGATACATTATGCGTACCTACAAACTGCATTTAATAAGGCATGGTATGACCGAAGGAAATGAAAACGGACAATATATTGGGCATACCGATTTAAAAATTACTACTAATGGTATAATTGAGCTTGAAAACCTTAAAAATGAGGGTATTTACCCAAAATGCGATTTGGTTTTTTCAAGTCCACTGTCCCGAGCGGTAGATACAGCAAAAATTATTTACCCCGACAAAGAAATTTTAATAAATCATAATTTTAAAGAAATTGATTTTGGTGAATTTGAGGGTAAAACCCCCAACGACCTTAAAGACAGGCAGGATTATGCCGACTGGTTGGCGGGCAAATTGCCATCAGCACCCGGCGGTGAGGCGGCGGCAGATTTTGCCGCAAGGCTTTGTACCGGCATTGGTGAAACCGTAAAATATATGATGAGTAATGACTGCTATTCCGCCGCAATTGTAATGCATGGCGGCGCAATAATGACCCTGCTTGCGGTGGCCGCCCTGCCCAGAAGAAAAATGTCTGAATGGGCCTGCGGCAACGGTAGGGGATACACAATCAGCATAACCCCATCACTTTACCATAGCAGCGGCATATTAGAGGTTGTTGGTGAAATACCCAAAGAAGGCGCCGCGGTTATAAACGGTAAACAAAAAGATATTATGAAATAAAAACAAAAATGGCGAAAACAAATATTTACTATTTGTATTTTCGTCATTTTTTTGTTAATAAACACTTGCAACATATTTTTATATGTTGTATACTAAATTATGTATTAATTGTTAATTGTTTTTTGGAGGCTTTAAGATGAAAATCGGCTTTGATAATGACAAGTATATATCTTTGCAGTCACAAAAAATTCGTGACCGTATTGAGCAGTTTGGCGGCAAGCTTTATATGGAGTTTGGCGGCAAGCTTTTTGACGATTTTCATGCCTCACGCGTGCTGCCGGGTTTTCAGCCTGACAGTAAGGTAAAAATGTTGCTGCAGCTTAAAGACCAGGCAGAAATTGTCATAGTAATCAACGCAGACGCTATTGAAAAAAATAAGCGCCGCGGTGACCTTGGCATTACCTATGACCTTGACACACTTCGCCTTATTGATGCATTCCGCGGTATAGGTCTTTATGTTGGCAGTGTGGTAATTACCTGCTATAATTCACAGCACGCGGCAGATATGTTTGAAAAGCGCCTTGTTGCCCTTGGTATAAAGGTTTATAAGCATTATCCAATTGAAGATTATCCGTCAAACATACCACTTATTGTTAGTGATGACGGCTTTGGTAAAAATGATTATATTGAAACCAGCCGTTCACTGGTGGTTATTACCGCCCCCGGTCCCGGTAGCGGAAAAATGGCAACCTGCCTTTCACAGC
>JAFNZJ010000043.1 GCA_017382915.1 Clostridia bacterium
CACGAAACGACACATTTATGTGTGACGGGTAATAGTTGCGTGGCTGGCAGGCCAATACGCAAACGCACTTGTGCGTAGCCAGTAACATTAGGGCTATGCCCGAAAATGAAAAACCACCCGCTATGCGGGTGGATATTTATTAAAACTTTGCATAACTTAAAAATATTCTGCATATTTTGTACAAAGAGCGACGATATGGAGGATATTATCATGACAAATACAAGCATTTATAAAGATATTGCCCTTAGAACAGATGGCTCTATTTTTTTAGGGGTGGTAAGCCCCGTTAGAACAGGTAAATCAACCTTTATTAAAAGATTTATGGATTGCTTGGTACTGCCCAATATTACGGGTGAATTTCAGCGTGAGCGCGCCAATGATGAAATGCCGCAGGCATCATCGGGTCGAACCATAATGACCACCGAGCCCAAGTTTATACCCGAAACTGCCGCCAGGCTAAATATGGGGGATGGGGTAGAGTGTAATGTGCGCCTCATTGATTGCGTAGGTTATATTGTGCCAAGCTCATTAGGATATATTGAGGGTGACCAACCCCGTATGGTTAAAACCCCTTGGTATGAGGAGGATATACCCTTTAATATGGCGGCCGAAATAGGCACCAAAAAGGTTATAACCGAACATTCAACCATTGGCTTGGTGGTTACTACCGATGGCAGTATAAGTGACATCCCGCGTGAAGAGTATGCCGAGGCGGAGGAGCGAGTTATAAATGAGCTTAAGGCCATAAATAAGCCCTTTGTTGTGTTGCTTAACTGCATTTACCCATCATCTGAAGCAGCGGTGGCATTGGCCAATGAGCTTAGCGAAAAATATATGGTGCCGGTTATCCCCGTAAACTGTCTGGAACTGGATGAGGATGCCATTACCGATATTTTGGCAAGAGTTTTATTTGAATTCCCCGTAAAGCAAATTTATATTGAACTGCCCGACTGGGTATGCTCACTTAATAATACACATCCCCTTAAAACCGCCTTTATAAGCCTTGTCCAAAGTTCTGCCGAGGGCATAACCCATATTCGTGAGATTAAAAACCTAAAGCAGGCAATATCTGATTTTGATGACGCCAAGGTCTGTGAAATTAAAAAGATTGAGCTTGGTAGTGGCTCTGCCGAGCTTTGCTGTGAACTGCGCCGTGAAATATTCTTTGATGTTATATCAAACAGTATTGGCACCACAATTAAAAATGACCGCGAGCTTATGTCAGCGCTTTGCGATTTAAGTGATATTAAGGCAAAATATATGCGTATTAAGGATGCACTTGATGAGGTGGAGGCTACCGGCTACGGCATAGTTATGCCCCAGGTGGAGGAGCTTACCTTAGAGGAGCCTGAAATAATGCGACAGGGCGGTCGTTACGGCGTAAGACTGCGCGCTTCGGCACCGTCGCTGCATATTATGAAGGCCGATATTACCACCGAGGTTTCACCAATAGTTGGCAGTGAAAAGCAGTCAGAAGACCTTGTTATGTATCTGCTTAAGGAGTTTGAAGAAAACCCATCACAAATATGGGGTTCAAACATATTTGGCAAAAGCCTGCATGAGCTTGTTAATGAAGGTCTTCATACCAAGCTTGCCCGTATGCCACAGGATGCCAGACTGCGTATGCAGGAAACCATTGAGCGGGTTATTAATGAAGGCTGCAGCGGCCTAATTTGCATAATTTTATAAAACAAAAAACCGAACTTCATTTTAGAAGTTCGGTTTTGTTTTTGAATTGGATTAAACGCCACGCGTAAAGAAAACTAATCTGAAAAATAAAACCTATCCGTCGGGTGAAAGTTTACACACCGTTGGATAGGTTTATTTCACGAAATTGGATTAAACGCCACGCGTAATAAAAAACCTATCTAAAAATAAAACCTATCCGTCGGGTGAGAGTTTACACACCGTTGGATGGGTTTATTTCACGAAATTGGATTAAACGCCACGCGTAAAGAAAAACTAATCTAAAAAATAAAACCTATCCGTCGGGTGAAAGTTTACACACCGTTGGATAGGTTTATTTCACGAAATTGGATTAAACGCCACGTGTAATAAAAAACTTATCTAAAAAATAAAACCTATCCGTCGGGTGAGAGTTTACACACCATGGGATAGGTTTGTTTCACGAAATTGGATTAAACGCCACGCGTTTAGTCAGCTACATAAGGTAACAAAGCAACCTGACGTGCCCTTTTAATAGCAGTAGTCAAAGCTCTTTGGTGTTTAGCACAGGTTCCGGTTACGCGGCGGGGAAGAATCTTTGCTCTTTCCGACACGAACTTACGAAGGCGTGCTACATCCTTATAATCAATAAACTCAACACGGTCAACGCAGAAGTGACAAACCTTTTTACGGCCTTTTCTGCGTGCTGGTCTTTCGTTCTTTTCCATTGCAGAATTCATTCCTTTCTGAATAATAGGTAGGGTCGATAGGGGAATAGCCTTAATTTAAAATTAAATTAAAAAGGCAAATCCTCGTCAACATCATTTACGGTAGTAAAATCGCCTTCGCTAGCGTTTGAAAAACTAGCAGGGGCTGCAGCGGTTGCTGCAGGGGCATCACCATCACGCCTTGCAAATTCAGCAAACTGAACATTGTTTGCAACTACCTCAAAAGCGGTACGGTTGTTGCCGTCTTTATCCTGATACCTTCTGGTTTGGATAGAGCCCTCAATGGCAATCATTTGACCTTTTTTAAAGTATTTAGAGACAAACTCGGCACTGCTGCGCCAAGTAACGATGTTGATAAAGTCAGCCTGACGCTCCTCTCCGGCCTTGTAACGGCGGTCAACAGCTATTGAAAAGCTGCATACACTGGTGCCGTTGGTGGTGGTTTTTAGTTCAGGGTCAGCGGTAAGTCTACCGGTTAAAACAACAACGTTAAGCATTTATTGCTTCCTCCTTACTTTCTAACGGTCATTACGCGAAGAACGCCTTCGGTAATCTTTGCTACACGCTCAAGCTCAGCGGGGAACTCAGGAGCGGATTCAAAGGTGTAAAGTGCGTAGTAGCCTTCGGGTTCATCATCAATAAGATAAGCCAAACGGCGCTTACCCCATTCGTCAACACCTTCAACCGTACCGTTAGCCTCAATCAAAGCCTTGAACTTTTCTACCATTGCTGCAATGGCGGCTTCGTCCTTATCTTTAACAGAATAAATAAGAACGGCTTCGTACTTGTTAGTCATTTGTTGCACCTCCTTTTGGACTAATGGCTCTGCCTTTTGGCAGGGCAAGGAGCTATTTTTTCTCAATAGCCTTGTTATTATAGCAGTATTACACCAAAAAGTCAAGCAAAATTTAACCTATACAACCGTTATAAAACTAATATTTATAACATATACTGTCAGTAAAGCAGAAAGTGGACCTGTTTATATGCAAAAATGCACAAAATCTCGCTAAAAAATTGAACATAAAAAACTCTTGACAAAAGGGGTACTAATTATTATAATAGTTGTTGTATTATGTTCAGGTTGAGAGTCGGAGGCTTCCGGCTTTCTGTTTTGTTTGAACAAATTGAAAGGATTTTTTTGTTATGGCTAAAGTTTACAAGTTTACCGAGGAAGGCCTCAAAAAACTTCAAGATGAGTTGGAAAACCTTAAAACCAACGGCAGAAAGGATATTGCAGAGCGTATTAAAATAGCACGCGGTTATGGTGACCTTTCTGAAAACAGTGAGTACGATGATGCTAAAAATGAACAGGCAAAAATTGAAGCCCGCATTATTGAGCTTGAGTCAATGCTTAAAAACTATGAAATCATTTCTGATGATATTGCCTTTGATAAAGTTTCGGTAGGCGTTAAGGTTACCGTTAAAGATTTATCGTTAAAAGAAGAATTTACTTATTCAATTGTAGGCTCTGCTGAAGCGGACCCCTTAAATGATAAAATTTCAGATGAATCGCCCGTGGGCAAGGCTTTGCTTGGCCACGCTGTTAAGGATAAGGTTGAAATTGACCTTGGCGGCGAAAAAATTGCTTATAAAATTGTAAGCATTGAAAAGCAGTAATTTCTTCGGGCAGGCGTTTTTCCTGCCCGTTTTTATTGAAAGGAAGTTAAAACTATGTCAGAACAGGTGCAAAATCCCGCTGAGGAAATGACTACCGAGCAGTTAAGTGAAATTTTACAGGTTAGGCGCGATAAGCTATCTGACCTTAAAGCCGCAGGTAAAGACCCTTATCAAATCACCAAATATGACGTTGATAATGATTCTGCCAATATTAAAGCCAATTTTGATGAACTTGCTGAAAAAACCGTAAGCATTGCAGGTCGTATGGTTGGCCGCCGTATTATGGGTAAGGCAAGCTTTTGCAATATTCAAGACAGCACCGGTAATATTCAGGTTTATGTTCGCCGTGATGATGTTGGCGAAGAAGAATATGCCGCATTTAAAAAGTATGACATTGGTGATATTATAGGCTTTGAAGGCTTTGTATTTAAAACCAAGACCGAAGAAATTTCGGTTCACGCTACCGGCTTAAAGCTTCTTAGCAAATCACTTTTACCATTACCCGAAAAATTCCACGGTCTTACCAATAATGACCTTCGCTTCCGTCAGCGTTATGTTGACCTTATCGTTAATGAGGGTGTTAAACGCAACTTTATTATTCGTTCACAGTTTATAAAGTTTATGCGTAAATACCTTGATGATATGAAGTATATTGAGGTTGAAACCCCTGTTCTTAATACCATTGTTGGTGGTGCCGCAGCCATACCCTTTGTAACCCACCATAATACCCTTAATATCCCTATGTATATGCGTATAGCAACCGAACTTCCTTTAAAGCGCCTTATCGTAGGTGGTATGGACCGCGTTTATGAAATTGGCCGTATCTTCCGTAATGAGGGTATGGACCCCAAGCACAACCCCGAATTTACCACCGTTGAGCTTTATCAGGCCTATGCCGATTTCCACGATATGATGGATATTGCTGAGGGCATTATTGCAGGCGCCGCTAAAGAGATTTTAGGCACCTATGAGGTTGAGTGGCTTGGTGAAAAAATTGACCTTACCCCCGGCTGGCGCAGACTTACCATGGTTGACGCCGTTAAGGAGTATGTAGGTATTGATTTTGGCGCAATTACCGATGATGCTGAAGCAGTAGCCGCAGCAGAAAAAATCGGTGTTGAGCTTGCTGAAACTGCTGATAAAACCTGGGGTAACGCACTTTATGCCTGCTTTGACCAAAGGGTTGAGGAAAAGTTAATTCAGCCCACATTTATTACAATGTACCCTGTTGAGGTTTCACCCTTAACCAAGGCATCACCCGAAGACCCAAGACTTACCGAGCGCTTTGAGCTTTTTGTATGCCATAGTGAGCTTGCTAACGCATATTCAGAACTTAATGACCCTATTGTTCAGCGTGAGCGTTTTATGAAGCAGTTAGAGCTTCGTGAGCGCGGCGATGATGAGGCCGAGATGCTGGATGAAGATTTCTTAACCGCTATGGAGTACGGTATGCCCCCAACAGGTGGTATGGGTATTGGTATTGATAGGGCAGTTATGCTTCTTACAAATTCCGATAGCATCCGCGAGGTTATCTTGTTCCCCACAATGAAACCGTTGGACTAAATAACAAATTATAAGAACTTATAAGAAGATATCAGAACTTATCCGTTTCTTCTTACCACAGGTTTACAATGATTTCTTATGATTTCAAATTTAAAATAAAATGATGTTGCTCGGTTTTAGAGCAACATCATTTTTTATATAAGCTACTTATTATTTCTTATGTTTTCTGTTCAAAATTGACAATCATAGAACACTATGCTATAATATGCTACACTGAAAATTAGGAGTGAAAACAAATGAATGAAAAGTTAAAAAAATTTTTAGATGCTCAAAAAGATTCCGAAACAAAGAAGAATGAAGAGACAAAACAAAAAACCTTACTTGATTTAGGGTTGTATGAAAAAGTTTATTCTCCTGATAATAAATATAGCGAGGAATTTTGTTTGTCCGAGTGGGACAGCACTACTCAAGCAAGTAAATACTATAAAAAAGTTCCAATAGAAATTACTGATGAAGAATATCAAGAAGTGAAAAAATATTCGGAAAAAGAAGTTGCGACTGAAAACAACTCTGTTGCCGTAGCACTAACAATTATAGCGTGGCTTATATTTATCGGAGGATTTATTGCTGGTATTGTGTTAGGTATGGTAGAGGTGGAAAAAGGATACTATTATACATATACAGATACGGAATTTTCTTTTGCAATCGCTTTCGTTTACTGGTGTGTTTCTTTGATAAGTGGAACTATGTTCCTTGGATTTGCTGAAATTATTAAATTATTAGATGCTATTAAAAGGAAATAATACATTTTATAATTTACCACAATTTTACCACAGTTTAGGGACAAATTATAATAATTTATAAGAAGATATAAGAAAATCTTGAATTTTGCTGTTTTTTGAAGGCAAGGTATAAAAGGTTATAAGAACTTATAAAACTTTTTTAAACCCATTTTTAACGTATCCCAACAATGAAGCCCCTCGATTAAGAAAATGCCGTAAAATAGCGGTATTACAGGGTTTTCAAGACCTTACAAAAACCGATTTACGACACATTTATGACAAATGAAAAAATGAGACACCCTATGACCGTAAAAAGTCATAGGGTGTTTTTGCATATTTTTATTAAACTGACCGACAAAGTGGAAATTACCTAATATATATTTAGACCTATATATTTAGACTGTTCTGTTAATATAACCTTCTGTTGCGTTTTCTTTATGTATGATTTTTGCTGGATTACCAATAACAATTGAATGGTCAGGAACATCAAAATTCACATAACTTAATGGTGCGATTAAAACATCGCTTCCTATTTTTATGTTGCCTACAATTACTGCGTTTGTACCAATCCAACAGTTATCACCTATCGTTGGAGTGCCTTTTCTCTTGCCACGGTTTTCTTGTCCGATGGTTACACCTGTCGCAATGTTTATATTTTTACCCAAAATAGTGGCTGGATTAATAATAATACGACCACTATGGCCAATATAAAAGCCTTCACCGATTTCGGTGCATGCTGGGATTTGAATTTGGCTTTTCTGAGAAATTCGTCTTAATTTCAACTTGTAGTATACGCTAAGGAACAAATTCGAACTTTCTTTGACTTTTCTAAAAGCACGAAGGTATTTTATTTCAATTGGACGCAACAACCTGTTCTTGATACTTTCTCCTTTATCTCCGTAATACCTATACAAATCTGATGTAAAGGCTGACTTGCTCATATTTTTCATACTCCTTTCCTTTTGCCTATTTATCAGGCACCACTATAAATTCAAGTTTATCGAACTAACTGCATTATACAACAAATTACTAAAAATTGCAACATATACTCTCTTGTTTGATTTGGGCCATTTTTTAGACCATTTCAGAGGTATGATATGTGCTAAAAAGGTAAATTGAGGTAAGATAATTTTTTAAAGGCAAAAATTCTGTGCTTTTGTTGGGTAAGAAAAATCACAAAAAAGCAAGATTAGGTAAGATATTTGCTTGGAAGTTTTAGATCCCTTTCATACTCCCCACAATGAAGCCGTTAGACTAATAAAACAAACACCCTATGACCACAAAGGCCATAGGGTGTTTTTATATTTAGGTTACTATTTAAAATATTCCTTTATTATATTTAATCATAGCATAAAAGGCAATTATACTGCCCACCACTAAACCAACTATTGAAACGGCGGTGCCTAAAATATTGTATATATCTTCTTTTAAAATGGTTGCCACAAATAATAGCCCGCCCATAATAATTAATGAGGTGCCAATAATTATCATACCCAGTCCTACCATTTTGCCAAAGGGTAACATATCTTCATCGCTAACACGCTTTCGATGGTAAGAATGCAGCATGGAAACGTTACCTTTCCTATTTAAAATACCTATAATAATCAATACCACGCCAACAACGGCAGTAACTATACTTTCCATAATTTCCCCCTATAATTTTAAGTTAGATGTTATAACCATTTTAACATAAAATCACATCAATTTCAAAGTTAAATATAATAAATAAAAATAGTTTATTTTTACCCCATTGCAATAGGGCAAAATATGTGTTACAATTACTTTGTATAAAAGTTTTAGGAGACTGTATATGAAAGATATTGCAGCAGTTATTTTATGTGCGGGTAAAGGCTCGCGTATGAATGATGATTCCAAAAGCAAGGTTTGTTTTGACTGTGCCGGTGTACCGGTTATTTGTCGAATAATTGATAATATGAAGGCGGCAGGTATTAGCCGCTTTGTGGTGGTTATTGGCCACCAGGCATACAGCGTTATGGACTGTCTTGATGGCGTTGATGGCGTTATTTACGCATATCAAAAGGAGCAAAAAGGTACAGGCCACGCAGCCCTTTGCGGTTTAAAAGCATTAAAGGCTATGGGTCATACAGGCCCCACCATTGTTTCAATGGGTGATAAAATTATATCAAAAACGGCCGTTGAAGGTCTGCTTTCACGCATTGAGTCTGCAAAGGTTGTATGGGGCGTTCAGCCCATAACTGACAATTTTAACGGCGGTCGTGTAGTAGTCCGTGACGGTAAGCCTTTTGGTGTTGTAGAATTTGCAGATGCCGGCTTAATGGCGCTGGCAAATGTACCGTCAGACAGGTATAAAGCCACTTTGCGGGCAATAGGTCTTAACCCCAAAAAGGCCGAAAAGGTGATTAAATGCGCCCTGCAAACCAAACCCAGTGCAACCTGCACCCTTTGTGGTGAGGAGTTTACAGCCGATGAAATTTTATCAACACCTTATGCCAACGCAGCCTTTTATTGCTTTGATACTGAAGCGGTTATTAAGGCAATCGGTACACTTGGTGCCGATAACGCACAGGGTGAGGTATACCTTACCGACACGCTTGAATATTTTGCTAAAACCAATGACGCCGCGTTGTATGAGGTATCCAACCGCAGTGATATGCTTACCTATAGCACAAAATATGAACTGCGTAAAGTCAGTGAACATTTTATGCGTACCGCAAGTGAATATAAGCAGTCCATTGAAAAGGGTGAAATGGATGACTTTTTTGCTGATTTATATGGCGATGGTGCCTTACACCAAAAACAAAGGTATACCGAACTTTTAAATAAGTTTTATGAAAAATATGGCGACCGTAAGGTTGTTATTACCCGCGCACCCGGTAGGGTTAATTTAATGGGTAGGCATATTGACCACCGCGGCGGCGGAATAAATGTGTTGGCCACCGATTGTGACCAGGTTTTTGTTTCGTCAAGGCGCGATGATGATTTGGTGCAAATTTCAAATGTTGATTCAGCCTATCCCGACCGCGCTTTTTCAATAAGTGAAACACTTGCGCTTGGCACTAATGAATCTTGGCTTGGCTACCTTGGCGATGAAAGGGTCAAGGCCGATTTAGCAAATAATGCGGGCGATTGGGCAAACTATGTAAAATCCTCTGTTTTAAGGGCTTCGCTTTATGCCGAAGTTCCGCTTTGCGGTATGGATATGATGGCCAGCGGCAGCATTCCTATTGCGGCAGGTCTTTCATCATCATCGGCTATTGTTGTAGCCGTTATGGAAGCTGTCAATGCGCTTGGTTGCCTTAATTCACCCGAAAAAACATTTATTGACCTATGTGGTGAGGGTGAATGGTTTGTTGGCTCCCGCGGTGGTGCAGGTGACCACGCAGCCATGAAGTGCGCACAAAAAAATGCAATAGTTCATTTAGATTTTAAACCCTTTACAGTTGGCGAAAAAATGCATTTTTCAAATGAATATGCCGTTTTGGTTGCCAATTCCATGTTACAGGCCAAAAAATCTGAGGGCAGTAAAGATGCCTTTAATGAAAAGGTTGCCTGCTATGAAATTGCATTTATGTTGCTTCAGCGTTCATACCCACAGTATGAACTAAAGGAATTTAGGGATTTGGCAAAAATCAGACCCTATTCAGCAGTTTATGAAATGCTTCGTTCATTACCCGAAACCATTACCAGGGGCGGTATTAAAGCCCTGCTTCCCGCACATAAAAAGCAGTTAGAAACCATTTTTGCAACCCATAAGGAACCACTGGTGTATGAACTGCGCGGCGTAGCGCTGTTTGGCGTTTCTGAATGTGCCCGCGCTGAAATATTCACCTCAGTATTGCAGGATGGTGAGTATGAAAAACTGGGCGATATGATGAAAATCAGTCATAACGGCGACCGTGTTGGTGTACCGCCCATTACCGATGAAATGCTTGATGAACTTATAAAGCAAAACATCCCGTTTGAACTGCAAAGCGGTGCATACCGTTGCTCAACTGTGGAGATTGATGCCCTTTGTGATTTGTTAAATTCAACCGAGGGCGTGCTTGGTAGTGAGCTTGTCGGCGCAGGTCTTGGCGGTTGTGTTGTGGCGCTTATTAAAAAGGATGCCGCCGATTTGGTTATTGATACCGTAAATAAAGGCTATTATGACCGCTTTGGTTATCCACACGCCGCACAGGTGTATTCAGCCTCTGCCGGTTCAGCAGTAATATTTTAATTAAAAGTTTTAGGGGGCTGTTTTATGGAACTTATAAATAAAGCTATTCAGTTTGCGGTTAAGGCGCATAGTGGCGCCTACCGTAAATTCAGCAATACACCGTATATTCTTCACCCGCTTGAGGTTATGACAATTGCAGGTACTATGACCGATGATGAAGAGGTTTTAGCCGCCGCAGTACTGCATGACACAGTTGAGGATGCAGGCATTACCTTAGCAGAAATTGAAAAA
>JAFNZJ010000007.1 GCA_017382915.1 Clostridia bacterium
AAAAATTCCTCGCTGGAGGCATACTCCTCCTTAAGGATTTTAATGGCAACAATGCGGTCCTCAAGGCTATCATAAGCCTTATAACCAACCGCCATACCGCCTACGCCAACAATTTCTCTGATTTCGTAGCGTCCATCTAATCGTTTACCAACAAATTTATCCATAATAAATCCGTTTCCGCCGCTGCACCGGCTAATATACTTGATTTTTCCGTATTTGCAGTAATATAACGGAAAGTTGAATTAAAATTGTTTTATATTTTAACCGCAACAACGGTAATGTTATCATTACCGCCATTTTGATTAGCCAAATCAACCAGCCTGTCAGCAAGGGTTTCAAAATCATTGTCCGATGCTGAAAGGGCAAGCAGTTCATCATCAATACAGTTGGTAAGACCATCACTGCAAAGAATAATAACTTCATTTTCCTTTAACTGATTTTCTGCAAAATCAATATCAACATAAGGGGCAATACCAAGCGCCCTGGTAATGATGTTTTTATTGGGGTGGTTTTTAGCCTCATCAACCGTTATTTGACCTGTGTCAACCATTGTTTGCACCACAGAATGGTCGGTAGTAATTTGTCTAAGCGCCTTTTCAAAATAGCAATAAGCCCTGCTATCACCAACATGGGCAAAATATGCAACGCCCTTAACAATAACCACTGCAACAACGGTGGTACCCATACCACGCAACGCTTCATCCTTAATTGCCATATCGTAAATTGCAGCATTTGCCGATTCAATGGATGTTTTAAGCAAATTATTTATAAATGAGGGGGTGGATTTTGGGGTAAGATTATTTTTAAGCGACTGTGAAATAACCCTTACGGCCTCAGCACTGGCAACATTGCCCGCAGCCATACCGCCCATACCGTCACAAACAACAGCCCAAGTTACGGCGCCTTTTTCAAGCTGGCCAAACTCAAAGCAGTCCTGATTGGTGGCGCGTTTAAGACCAACATCTGTTTTAGCTGAGATTAACATAAAACCACTCCCCCTTTCTTTAAAAAATTTAGGTTCTTTTATGCGTTATTTTGATGACTTCTTCTTAATTGACCGCAGGAAGCATCAATATCAGCACCAAGGGTTCTTCTAACGGTTGTGTTGATACCCTTTGATTTCATAAGCTCACAAAAACGGTGAACTTTATTATCATTTGGTCTGGTGAATGAATTTTCCTTAACCGGATTGGCAGGAATAAGATTTAAATGGCAAAGCATACCGCGTAAATTTTTAGCCAATATTTCGGCACATTCATCGGTATCATTTACTCCATCAATAAGCGCATATTCAAAAGAAATTCTGCGCGATGTTTTTTTGGTATAATCACTGCAGGCCTTAAGAAGCTGCTCAACCGGATATGCGCGGTTAACCTTCATAATTGAGTTGCGAATTTCATTGGTAGGCGCGTGAAGTGAAATTGAAAGCGTAATGGGATAGCCTAATTCCATAAGCTCATATATTTTTGGTACAACGCCTGAAGTCGATACCGAAATATGGCGAAGTCCAATATTAAGCCCTTCCTCATCACTAACCAAATCTAAAAACCTTACAGTGTTTTCAAAATTGTCAAGC
The DNA here is from genome assembly GCA_017382915.1 of Clostridia bacterium. Taxonomy (GTDB): domain Bacteria; phylum Bacillota; class Clostridia; order Oscillospirales; family Acutalibacteraceae; genus UMGS1279. Next base: position 1,577 of record JAFNZJ010000007.1, read on the forward strand.
GGTTCACCCATACCCATCATAACAACATTAGAAATTCTAACGCCGTTATCCTTACCTGCCATTTCAACCTGTGCCAACATTTCAGAGGCTGAAAGGTTTCTGAAAAGACCGTCAATGCCGGATGCACAAAAGCTGCACCCCATACGGCAACCCACTTGTGAGGATATGCAAACAGTATAACCGTGATTATATTTCATCAACACCGATTCAATACATTCACCATCATAAAGTTCATACAAATATTTTACAGTATCATCTACCCTAGATTCAAGCCTTTTTTTAATTTTTACGCCCCTAATGTCAAAAATATTGCACAAAGTTTGCCTTAGGCTTTTAGGCAGGTTGCTCATCTCATCAAAGGATTCAACACCTTTTCTGAGCCAAGAATATATCTGTTTTATACGAAATTTAGGCAGGTCATAGCCTTTAAGGGCGTCTTCAATTTCGGGCATTGTCATTGACTTAATATCTAACTTTTCCACCGTCCTACACCCTTTCCATAGCGGCTATAAAAAAGCCATCACCTGCATCCTGTGGCGGCATAAAGGTAACACAACTTTCACCACTGTCAAAAACCGAAACAGGTTTAAAATTAGTATTTGCTTTTAAAAACCTATCAACAACGCCTTCATTTTCGCGCTTTAAAAGGGTGCAGGTTGAATAAATAAGTCTACCGCCCGGTTTAACATAACGCGCCGCATTGTTTAAAATATTATACTGAATTTCGGTAAGCGAAAGACATTCTTCATTACTTTTATACTTAATTTCAGGCTTGCGGCGAATAACACCAATACCACTGCAGGGTGCATCACAAATAACCTTATCAAAAAGCCCTAAATCTTCATTAAATTTAAGACCGTCACAAACTGTTGGTTTAATAATATCAAGTCCCAAACGCTTGGCACCCTTTTCAATAAGGGATACTCGGTGCGAATGTATATCACACGAAACAATTTCACCTTTATTTTGCATATCAAGTGCAATTGAAAAGCTTTTTCCTCCTGGTGCAGCACAACAGTCAAGCACCCTTTCGCCCGATTTGGAATTCAAGGCCTTTACTGCCAAACGACTAGAAATATCCTGAACATAAAATAGGCCGTTTTGATAGGATTTTAGCCCCTCTGCGCCCTTTAAACCGCTAACCGAATAAACATCTTCACATTCGGTTGAACAAAGCTTTGCGCCAATATTTGAAAGCTCTAAAGCAAAAGTATCTTTAGCATTCTCTTTAAGGTGATTTATGCGGATATATACAGGCGGGGAACTTAAAGAATTTTCTAAAAACTGTTCTGCCTTTTCTTTAGAATAATCACAGCATAAGCAGTTGTAAATCCACTCCTCCACCGAAAATTTGACCGATGGATTTTCATTATTTGAGATTTGAGACTTTACAGTTTCATCACAAAGCTTTCTAAGTACAGCATTAACAAGGGGCGCATTGCCCTTTTCTTTAGATTTTTTTATAATTTTTACCGCTTCATTAACGGCGGCCGAATTTGGCACCTTATCCATAAATAAAATTTGATATGCGCCGCTTCTAAGCACTGCAGAAGTTATGGGGGGTGCTTTTTTTATAGGTTTTTTTAAATATTTGTTAAGTATAAAATCAATGGTAATTTTTCGCTCAACAACACCATAAAAGGCGGCGGTGACAAATGCTTTTTGCGACCCGTTTAGTTCACTGTTTTTTAGCAGACTATCTAAAATAAGATTAGAATAGCCATCGTTTTCAAGCCTTAAAACTGCTGAAACTAAAACCTTGCGTTCATTTTGCATTGTTGCCACCCCCTACTTTTAATGTTTAAAACTAATTATTTACTGTGTCGCCAACGGTAATAAATCTGCCATTGATAAATGCTTTAGAATCCATTTTTTTAGAGCCGTCGGGACAAATTTCGGTAATTTTGAGTGCAGTACCCTCACCGCAAGCAATAAAGGGCTGACCATCCTTTTCAAAATACTCACCGCATTTATGCCCGCTAATGCAAACCTTTTGTGCACTTATAAGTTTAAATCTTCTTTCATTATAGAAAAAGTAGGTCAGCGGCCACGGGTTAAAGCCCCTAATTAAGCAGTCAAGCTCATCTGCCGATTTGGTAAAATCAAGTTTACCCATTTCTTTGGTCAAAATCGGTGCATAGTTTGCGCCATCTTCAGGCTGTTTTTTAGGTGTTATGGTGCCTGCTTCAAGCCCTTTTACGGTTGATGATAAAAGTTTTGCCCCTTCAAGGCAAAGCTTGTCAAATAAGCTACCGCCTGTATCATCATCGGTTATTTCTACCTGTTTAACCTCTAAAATGTCGCCTGTATCAATGCCCTCATCCATAAGCATGGTAGTAACGCCCGTAACCTTATCGCCGCACACAATTGACCACTGTATTGGCGATGCACCGCGGTGACGAGGCAACAATGAACCATGAACATTAACCGAGCCGTATTTTGGTATTTGCAGCACTTCTTTGGTTAGTATTCTGCCATAGGCAACAACCACCAACAAATCGGGAGCTATTTGCTTTAAAACACCTAAAACCTCATCATTATTTTTAAGTGTTTTAGGTTGGTAAACCGTAATATTATGCTCTAATGCCAACTGCTTTACAGGTGGCGGTGTTAAAATTTGCTTGCGACCGACAGGTTTATCCTCACGGGTAAAAACGGCCTCAACACTGTGCCCATCATCAATAAGTTGTTTAAGGCAGGGCACTGCAAAATCGGGTGTGCCCATAAAAACTATTTTCATATAATTAGCCCCTTATAACCTTATCTTTATATAAAATTCCGTTTAAATGGTCAATTTCGTGACAAAAGGCGCGGGCAAGCAGACCCTCACCACTAACCTCAAAGGTTTTGCCGTTTCGGTCCTGCGCTTTAACCTTAACCCTTAAGGGCCTTTTTACCAAGCCGCTTTGCCCCGGTATTGAAAGGCAGCCTTCATCGCCAATTTGCTCCCCTTCCTCACTGATAATGGCAGGGTTTACAAGCTCAATAGGTCCATTACCTACATCAATAACACAAATACGGCGAAGAATACCAACCTGTGGTGCGGCAAGGCCAACACCGTTTGCTTCATACATAGTATCAAGCATATCATCAATAAGGGTGGCAAGCTTTTCATCAAAACTAATTACTGAACGGCAAATTTTTCTTAAAACGGGGTCGCCGTCCTTAACAATATTTCTAATAGCCATTTGACTTACTCCTTAAATCATACTTTCGGGATTTATATCAACAAATACAGTTACAGATTTATCTGCGTTTAGATAAAACTCAAGCAGTATATTATGCAAAAATTCCCTGAACTTTTTACTGTTTTTAGTTTTTAATATAATGCGCTGACGATATTTTGAATTTACACGCGGTATAGTAGCGGGGGTTGGACCCAAAATTATCATTTTAATATCACTGTTTTCGGGCTTTTCAAGACCTTTTTTAATAAGTTCAAAAAGTTTTTGGGCTGCGACCTTTGTTGCCTCGTTGCCTATACCCGAAACACCCAACATAACAATATCACAATATGGCGGGTAAATCATTACCTTGCGGGTTAATATTTCGGTTTCATAAAAGCCTTCATAATCTTGGTTGCAGGCAAGTTCAATAATATCATTTTCGGGCTGGGCGGTTTGAACAATGGCAAGACCCGGCTCATCGCCCCTACCCGACCTGCCAATAACCTGCGTTAAAAGTGAAAATGTACGCTCAAAGGCGCGAAAATCATCACTATACATTGACTGGTCGGCCGAAAGCACACCAACCAATGTAACATTGGGAAAATCAAGTCCCTTTGCCACCATTTGGGTGCCAAGCAAAATATCATACTCACCCTTTGAAAAGGCAGTAAGCCCTTTTTCAAAGGCATCTCTGGTCATTGTAGTATCGGCATCCAGCCTTAAAATTTTAGCGGTTGGAAAAAGCTCTGATATTTCTAAATCGGCACGCTGAGTACCAACACCCGAAAACCTTAATTTTTTATTTTTACAGTTTGGGCATTCGGTTGGGGTTGCGTGAGCCGCACCGCAATAATGACACATAAGCTTTTGATTTGCCGAGTGGTAGGTCAGCGAAATACTGCAATTTTCACAGGTAAAAACATGTCCACAAGCGGGGCAAGAAATATAGGTGTTATGCCCCCTGCGATTAAGTAGCAATATTGCCTGTTTGCCTTCAGCAAGTGTTTCTTTTAGCTGTTTGGCAAGGGTACGGCTTAAAACCGATGTATTGCCAACCGAAAGTTCACTTTTAGTATCAATCGTTACTACCTGCGGCAGCTTTGCGTTGCCATAACGATTTTTAAGCTTAACAAGACCGAAATTGCCGTTTTGTGCAAGGCAGTAGCTTTCTACCGACGGTGTTGCAGATGCTAAAAGCAGCAATGCGTTATTATATTTACAGCGCACCCTGGCAACATCACGCGCGTGAAAACGCGGGTTTTGTTCAGATTTATAGGTATGCTCCTGCTCCTCATCCATTATAACAAGGCCCAAATTTTTAAGTGGTGCAAAAACGGCAGAGCGTGTACCAATGGCAACCATTGCCTTGCCACTAGCCGCTTTTTTCCATTCCTCCATACGCTGTCCAAGTGACATAGCACTATGAAACACTGCAACCTTATTGCCGTATCTTAAACGGAATTTTGAAAGTGTTTGCGGTGTTAAAGAAATTTCGGGCACCATAACAATTGAGCTTTTGCCCTGTTCAATGGCTTTATCAACCAGTTTTAAGAAAATACTGGTTTTACCACTGCCTGTTATTCCATATAAAAGCGATGTTTTTGAAGTGGTTAAATTAAAATCATCCAGCAAGGTATTATAGGCAGTTTGTTGTTCATCGGTAAGTACAATTTCAGATAAATCGGCAGTATTTTGCTCCACATCATACTTAATGGCAGGCATACTGTAAATGCTTACAATACCTTTTTTTTCAAGGGTGTTAATAACCGCAGTGGTAACACCCGCAAAATACGCAACCTCTTTAACGGCGGCGGTGCCAACATCCTTTAATAGCTCAACAACCGCCTTTTGTTTTGGGGTTAAGCCGTTAAACTCACCATCAGCCGACACCAATGACACCATATTTACCGAAGGGTCACGCATATTTTGTTTAGCTAATTTGTCATTTTGAATAACGCCCGATTTTATAAGCTCATTAAAGCAGGGCGCATCATCAAAAAGACCAAAAGCACGCATAATAGCGGTTTTTTCAGCACTGCCACCCTTTTTGCGTAAATATAAAACTATATCATTGCTTTGCTTTGAAAGTGAAGCAATATCGTTTGGCGTAGCGGCGCTGTTAAGGGTTAAAACCTCCACCATCTTCATATTAAGCCCAAACGGAATAACGGTTTTTACTGCATCATAATAGGTGCAAAATGTGTTGGCTTTAAGCCATTTTACAAGGCTTAAAAATTCATCACTTAAAACAGGGGTTTTATCAATAACCGAAAGAATATTTTTAACCCTTTGGTCACACTCCACCTCACCCTTTGAAACATAAAGCACCAAGCCTTGGCGCTTGGCATTGCCATTGCCAAAGGGCACCGTTACCCTGCAACCGGGCTTACAGCTTTCAACAAGCTCCGGTGGTACAGAATAATCAAACGGCTTGTCAAAACGATAAACCGCTTTTTCAACAACAATGCCGGCAATAACGGAAAATCGCATAAGACAAGCCTCCCTTAAAAATTTTAATTTAGTTTTAAAAACTTAAAAAAGCCTTTATTAAAGGCCTTTTTCATCTGCTATTTTATTTATTGCCAAGCTTACTGATTTTTCAAGCTCTTTATCTGTTTCATTTTCATTTTTTTCGGCAATAACTCTGGCCTGTTTAGCAACCTCTAAAACAAGCTGATAGCGGCTTTCAGAATTGTTAATAAGTTTTCCTATAGCGGGATTAAGCATTTTTAAGCACCTCATTAATAAGTTGTTTTTGATTGTTTAATTTAAACCTTTGGCTTTTCATAACCAACAGGAAATCACTAACGGCAGTTTCAAGCGCGTCATTAACTACAATGTAATCGTACTCATTTGCGCGGGCAATTTCATTTAAAGCGGCATTTAGCCTGCCTTCAATTTGCTCTGCACTTTCGGTACCGCGACCACTTAAACGCTTTTTAAGCACCTCAAAAGAAGGTGGCATTATAAAAACGCTTACTACTTCGGGCATTTTTTCGCGGATTTTTGCTGCACCGTTTACATCGCACTCAATAAGAACATCGTTACCAAGGGCAAGATTTTCATCAATAGGGGCCTTGGGTGTGCCGTAGTAGTTTTCTAAATATTTATTATACTCCAAAAAGGCCTCATTTGCAAGTCCTTCTTCAAATTCTTTGCGAGATATAAAATGGTATTTTTCGCCCTCAACCTCCCCCTCACGCATATCACGGGTTATGGATGAAATTGAAAAATAAATGTCGGTTCTTTTTTTAAGGACTTCTTTTAAAATTGTATCCTTACCGGAACCCGAAGGGCCTGAAATAATAAATACTGTACCTTTATTCATTTTCGCCCTCCTCAAAGGTAACGCTTTCATTACCTTCCTCATCAATACGGTTTGCAACCGTTTCTGACTGTAAATATGTTAAAACAATGTGGTCACTATCGGTTATAATTACCGCCCTGGTGCGTCGACCGTGGGTAGCATCAATAAGGGTGCCCTTTTCTTTAGCCTCTTGAATAATACGCTTAATAGGGGCAGATTCAGGGCTTACTATTGCAACCAAGCGGTCGGCCGATATCATATTACCAAAACCAATATTGATTAGTTTCATAAGGTTTGCCCCCCTAATTATTCAATATTTTGAATTTGCTCACGAATTTTTTCAATTTCGGCCTTAATATCAACCACTATACGAGCAATTTCAATATCAGATGCTTTTGAGCCGATAGTATTGGCTTCACGATTCATTTCCTGAACAACAAAATCAAGTTTTCTGCCTACTGCAGCGTCACCCGAAAGAAGTTCGGTAAGCTGTGCAATGTGGCTTTTAAGTCTAACCGTTTCTTCATCAACAGCTATTTTATCAGCAAAAATTGCAGTTTCGGTTAAAATGCGTTGTTCATCAATATTGGTGTCGGCCAAAACCTCGCGCATTTTCTTTTCAAGTCGCTCACGGTAAAGGTTAAGTGTTTCGGGTGAGCGGGTTTCAATGTCAGCCACCATTTGCAAAATATTGTTGCATCTGCTAATAACATCATCTGCAAGGCGCTTGCCCTCAACCTCACGCATGGCAATAAAGGCATCGACGGCACCTTCAGCCGCCTTTTCAACCGACTGCCACACTTCATCATCGTTGGTTTTGGGGCGTTCGGTAACAAAGACCTCATTGTTTGAGGTAACATCCTTTAAGGTAAGCTTACCCTTAATGCCGTAGCGCTTTTTAATCTCTTTAAGGGCTGCAACATAACTGTCTGCAAACTCACTGTTAACCTTTATTATGCCGGAATTACGGGTGCCGCCCTCAACACCAACATAAACCTCAATTTTGCCACGAGCCACACGCTGTGCAAAAAAGTTTTTAAGCTTATCCTCCAAAAAGGCATAACCCCTGGGGGTACGAACCGAAAACTCAAAAAACCTGTGGTTAACCGATTTAACCTCAACAGAATAAACGGTATCGTTATCAAGTACCTCAAAGCGGCCATAGCCGGTCATACTTCTTATCAAAAGAACATCCCCTACTAATAAACTTATTACTAATTATTATACTAAATTTAACCCCTGTTTGTCAACAAAAACACAGTATTTTTAGGGGTTTTTTAGCACAAAATTCAATGTTTTTTGGTTTTTTTATTATTGGTTTTAAAAAAAGCATATTTTAAAAGGATTTTTAAAGCGCAAAATACCCCAAAAATACATATATAATGGGGTAGGTAAGAAAAAAATATCAAAATATTGATTTTTATGTAGAAATTTTAATATTTATGTGTTATTATATATTATGTATAAATATTAAATTAAATTTTGGTTGGTGAAAAGGTTGTCTAAGGGTGTTTATAATAAAAATATTGAACGGTGCTGCGGTCACTGTGCCAATGCACAAATAAGCGCTGCCTTAAAACTGGTTTTTTGCAAATTTAAGGGTCCCGTATCCGAGGGGGATGTTTGCCGAAAATTTGCTTATGACCCGCTAAAGCGCACACCTAAAGCCATTGCCCCCCTACCCGAATTTTCAGAAGATGACTTTTTATTTTAATGGAGTTTTTTATGAACAAAACAAATGATAATTTTGAAAAAGAATCTGACCGCGGTTATATCTTTGGAAGAAATGCCGTTCTTGAGGCAATCCGTTCCGGCCGTGAGATTGATAGATTATATGTTTTAAAGGGCAACACCGCAGGTGCTTTGGTGCCGATTATTGAAAAATGTCGCGCCAAAAAAATACCTGTTAAAGAAGTGCCTTCACAAAAGCTTGACTTTATGTCCGGCAACCAAACCCATCAGGGTGTTATTGCTTCGGTTGCGGCTAAAGAGTATTGCTCATTAGAGGATATTTTAAACACCGCTAAAGAAAAGGGCACCAGTCCTTTTGTAATTATTTGTGACGGTTTGGAAGACCCACATAATTTGGGTGCTATTATTCGCACCGCTGAAGCAACCGGTGTTGATGGCATTATCATTCCCCGTCACCGCAGTGTGTCGGTTAACGCCACCGTTGCCAAATCGGCAAGCGGCGCACTTGAATATATGAATGTTTGCAAGGTAACCAACATACCCAACACAATTGATGAGCTTAAAAACAACGGTTTTTGGGTTTACGCCGCCGATATGGACGGTCAAAATTGGTTTGAGCCTGATTTTAAAGGTGCTACCGCAATTGTTATAGGCTCTGAAGGTAACGGCGTAAGCCGACTGGTTAAAGACAAATGTGACGGTGTTATTTCAATGCCTATGTGCGGTAAAATCAATTCATTAAACGCTTCGGTTGCCGCAGGTGTTTTAATGTATGAGGTTGCAAAACAACGACTTTAAATATACTTAATTTTTTTGTAAAGGATGGTTTAAGTGGGAATATTCAGGCGCAAAAACGATGAAGCCTTTAAAATACAGCTTGAGCGTGAAGCAATTGATAAAATGAATAACAACTACGATGATTTTACACTGCCTACCGAGCTTGGCGGTGATGATTCTGATTGGACTATGCACGGTAAAACCAAGGCACCACATACAATTACCGCTGATGAAATCAACAAAAAAGCAAACCTTAGCAATCCCGAACCACAGCCAATCAATACCAAAACAGAAAAAATACCTATGTCCCCCTCTGAGGATGAAACCCCAAGCGGCTTTTTATATAACAAAATGGTTGCGGCGCGCAATCAAAAGCTTGAAGAAATTACCGCTAAACCGGAACCCGTTAAAAAATCGGAGCCTACCGTAATTAAGCCCGAACCGACCCCACCCGTTAAAGAAGAAATCAAAAAGCCACTAGACATTGATGCCGCTATTAAAGAGCTTAAGGAAAGCATCAATTTAAAACC
>JAFNZJ010000044.1 GCA_017382915.1 Clostridia bacterium
CCGGGGAAGATTTTACGCTCAACCTCACGGACTTTATCCTCCTTAACCTCTGTAACGGTTTCGGTAGGGATTTTAATGTCCAAAATCAAATCTTGCATTTTGCGGTTTTCTACCATTTTTTCCAAATCGGTAGCAACCTTGTTTTCATAACCGGAATAGGTATGGACTACATACCATTTTGCCTCGCTGAATTCAGCCATTATTATGCCTCCGTTTAGAAAATGAGTTCAAGTAATTTTGAAAGGCCAAAGTCTATAAGCCAGATAAAAGCACCAATGATAAGGCACATAATAAGCACTATAAAGGTGTTTTTAGCAACCGACTTTGCGCTAGGCCAAACAATTTTCTTAACCTCGCTCTTATAGTCTTTAAAGAAGCGTACAACACGCTGAGGAATAGTGTATTTTTTACCTTTACCCTCATTAACTTCAATTTTGTCGCTAATAAGAAGGTAAGCAATACCAAGTACAGCAGCGGCAAGCAAGGCTATTGTAACACCCCATACTGCAAAGCCATAAGCAATGCTACCCCATTTATAAACATGGTCAATTGTATGGATGTCAACAAAATTTACCGGAGAGCTACAAGCAATAACCAGCATATAAATGCCGGCGCCAAGCGAAAATGCGGGTGAAGCATAGCGCATACCCTTAAATTTAAAGGTAAGTGCTGCAAATACGGCAGCCAATGCGGTTAAGATAAAGCAGAACCAAACATCGGTTGACCTTGCAAGCTCAACTGTTTCGCCTGTTGCGATTTGTACATCGCCCTTCCATGCCATTTGAGCACCGGTAAGTTCTAAGGTCTGTCCATTTAAAGAAACCACGGTTGCAAAGGTAAAAAAGAACAGAACCAGGGCAGCCACAGATGCTACGATAGTAAGTATCTGTGTAGTTTTACTCATCAATTTCATAAAGCTACCCCCTTACTTTGTTTCTTTATGAAGCGTATGCTTCCTACAGAACCGACAGTACTTGTTCATTTCCAGTCTATCAGGGTCGTTTTTCTTGTTCTTCATTGTGTTGTAGTTGCGTTGCTTGCATTCGGTACAAGCTAAAGTGATTTTTACTCTCATGACGGCACCTCCCGTTTTACGGAAATATAGTTTGCTTCAATAAATGAAGTAAATGTGAGCCTCCCTCAACCGAAAACCCGTAAATTCGCGGTATGCTCAAGACCGACGAACGAAGAACATTGTGACAGATTTTCGCGGCGAAGGCCTTTATTTAGCGCTTTTGCAACCGTTATAAAAAAATGCGCACAAAAAAAAGACCCTCAAGAGGTACCATAGATTATAGCACAAATCCCCCTAAAGGTCAAGCATAATATTTTATTTTTTTATGTTAATTATGAATTTTAAACAAAAGCACAGTAAATCGGCTTTTCACTACTGTGTTTTTAGTTATTTGTGATACTTTGAGCCTGCATTTATCTGAAATGCCCTGTAAATCTGTTCTAACAGCATTACCCTTGCCAGTCTGTGCGGAAAGGTCATTTTAGAAAAGGACAGTCTTATTTTACTTGCCGCCTTTACCCTTTCACTAAGGCCAAACGAACCGCCTATTATAAAGACCATATTGCCACTGCCTATATTTACATTAAGCTCCACCGCTTCTGCCAGTTGCTCACTTGAATAAAGCTTGCCCTCAACACAAAGGGTAACAACATCAGCATTTTTTGGTATTTTAGACAGTATTTGGTCGGCTTCACTTTCCAGCGCGGCGGTCACCTGCCCTGCTGACGGGTTTGGGGGCAACTGCTCCTGCGGAATTTCAACCATACTTAAATCGCAAAAGGCCGACAACCTTTTTGCGTACTCATTGCAGGCTTCCTTATAATAATCTTCTTTTAATTTGCCAACCGTAATTAAGGTTATTTTTTGCATAAGCTCACCCTTAAATATATATTGTTTTGCCGCCACACCTTGGGGCTATATATAATGAATAGTCAAGCCCGCATTTAAGACCATTTTCGGTCAGTACCGATTTTGCCGTAACCTCAGCAAGGTCGGGGGTGTTATTATCCTTACTTAAGTGGGCAAGGATTATGTGGGTTGTGCCGCTTTTCACAAGGTTTGGCAGTTCGGTGGCACAGGCAACATTTGAAAGGTGCCCTTCATTACTTAAAATTCTTTGCTTGGTTTCAAATGGGTATACACCGGTTTGAAGCATACCAACATCGTGATTGGATTCAATAACCAAGGCTTTGCACCCCAAAAGGCTTTGTCTTATATCATCACTTACATAACCAAGGTCGGTACAAACTGCAACCCTATCACCGCCCGGCAGGGTAAACACATACCCACCCGAGCCTTCACAGTCGTGACTGGTGCGGAAAAACTTAACATCTATATTACTGTCAAACGCAGGGTTATCCTCAATATCATAATAAGGGGTATTATCATTTATAACGCCGTTTAGCAAAAGGTGCCCCAGCGTTTCTTTTGAGGCAAAAACAGGCAGCTTTAATTTGCCAAGCAAAACCCTAAGCCCTGATATATGGTCGCTATGGCTGTGGGTTATAAATATACCCTTTAATTTGCCTAAATCAAAGTGGCGGTCATTTAAGGCGGTGATTATTTGCTTTGAACTTACACCTGCATCAACCAAAACGGCATCATCGCCCGATGAAATATATGTACAGTTGCCCGAACTGCCGCTAAACATTGTACAAATCTTTGCCATAAGCTCACCACCTAAAATTCAGCCACAAACACCATTGGCATTTGTGGCTTTGAAATAAATTTAACTAAAGCGCCTCTTTAAACATTAAAGGCTCGGGCTGATTAACCCTTTTTATATCGCCGCCAAGTGCCGTTATTTTTTCAACAACATCTTCATAACCGCGGTCAATATATTCAATATTATCAATTTCGGTTGCGCCATCGGCCGCAAGGCCGGCTATTATAAGGGCAGCGCCTGCACGCAAATCATTTGCAGAAACGGGTGCGCCTACAAGTCTGTCCACACCCTTTACAACTGCGGTGCGACCTTCAACGCTGGTATCAGCCCCCATAAGGTTAAGCTGTTCGGTATACCTAAAGCGGTTATCCCACACACCTTCAGTTACAATGCTGGTACCCTCTGCCAAGGCAAGTACGGCAGTTATCTGGGGCTGCATATCGGTTGGAAAACCGGGATGATATGTGGTTTTTACATTGCAGGCCTTTGGGCGGTGCTTCATAACAACGCGAAGGCTTTCATCAAACTCTTCAATTTCGGCGCCAAGCTGTAAAAGCTTTGCAGTAATTGATTCTAAATGCTTTGGTATAACATTTTCAATCATAACATCGCCGCCCGCCGCAGCAACGGCTGCCATATATGTGCCGGCTTCAATTTGGTCGGGAATGATGCTATAAGTAACGCCGTTTAACCTGCTTACACCGCGTATTTTAATTATGCCTGTA
>JAFNZJ010000045.1 GCA_017382915.1 Clostridia bacterium
ACAAAACCACCCGAAGAAGAACGAAAAATTCTTTTTCGGGTGGTATCTTTTTTTGTGAAGTTTCAAACCTATGGTTTGAAGTGAAGTTGTAATAAATTACAGTGAAGTATTTGCCTTTTTGGCAAAAGTGAAGTTAAGTTTGCCCAAAAACACTTGCGAAGCAAGCTTTACTATGAAGTACCTTCACTGCCGTAAGGCAACTTCACTTGCCCGTCAGGGCAAACTTAGTTTCGGCACAGCTATGTGCATTACTAAAATACTGCCTTATTGGGCTGTGCCGAATAGGTTGACCCTTATTTTTTTATTCTTCGGTATAAAGTTTATAAAGCTCACTGTATAAGCCCTTTTTGCTTAACAGCTCACTATGGGTTCCGCTTTCCTCAATGCCGTTTTCGGTCAGCACTAAAATTCTGTCGGCATTTTTTATGGTGGTAAGGCGGTGGGCTATGGTAAAGGTTGTCCTACCCTTTGCAAGCAGTTCAAGTGATTTTTGTACCAATCTTTCGCTTTCATTATCAAGGGCGCTTGTTGCCTCATCCAAAATTAAAATAGGTGGGTTTTTAAGAAATACTCTTGCAATTGAAATGCGTTGCTTTTGTCCGCCCGAAAGCATTATGCCGCGCTCACCCACATAGGAATCGTATCCGTCGGGCAGGGCGCATATAAACTCATCCGCACCTGCCAGCTTTGCCGCCGCCATAATTTCATCATCGGTGGCATCTTCCTTACCGTAGGCAATGTTTTCCCTAATACTGCCTGAAAAAAGATAAACATCCTGTGCTACGGTGCCTATGTTTTCTCTAAGGCTTTTAAGGGTTACTGATTTTATGTTTACGCCATCAACCGTAATGTTTCCATTAGTTGTGTCATAAAAGCGTGGAATAAGTGAACAAAGGGTGGTTTTACCACCGCCCGAAGGTCCAACCAATGCAATACTTTCCCCAGGCTTTACAACCAAATCTAAATTTGAAATAACCTCTTTTTTGCCTTCATTATATTTAAAGGAAACATTTTTAAAGGCTATTTCACCCTTTACTGCTTTAAGCTCATCGGCGCCCTTTTCATCTACTATATCAGGCTGGATGTCAAGTATTTCTGAAAAGCGTTCAATACCTGTCATACCACGCTGAAACTGTTCTGAAAACTCAACGATTCTGCGTACCGATGTCATAAGAGTGGTAACAAACATTAAATATGCCACATAGTCGCCCGCGGTTATAAGGCCCGGTCTTAAAAACAAAGCTCCTGCCGCCACAACTATTATATACATTATTCCGTCAAAAAGGCGGGTGCAGGACTGAAACTGACCCATTATTTTATAAACATATTTTTTAACGGTTAAAAACCTTTCATTACCTTTATTAAATTTTTCCTGCTCATAATCTTCCTTGGCAAATGCCTTTACTACCCTAATACCAAGCAGGCTATCCTCCACCTGCGAATTAAGCTCACCAATTTGCTGCCTTGATTCACGAAAGCCCCTTTTCATACGGCGCTGGTAACGGGCCAACACCAAAACCATTACCGGAATAACGGCAAAAACTATAAGGGTTAACGGTACATTCATTGTGCAAAGCAGTATAAAGGATGCCACAATTTTAATGCCCGCAATAAAAAATTCTTCGGGGCAATGGTGTGAAAATTCGGTTATGTCAAACAAATCATTGGTTATGCGTGACATAAGGGTACCGATTTTTGTGCGGTCATAATATGTAAAGGACAATTTTTGCAAATGCTCAAAAAAGTCGTGACGCATATCAGCTTCAATTTTAGCACCCATTATATGTCCCGCCGATGCCATATAATAATTAGCCAAGGTATCAATAACCCTTAACACTATGTAAAATAAGGTGCATTTTAAAATAAGACCAACCGTAAGGGCTGCTATATTTTCGGTGGCACGACCTGTAATTTCGCGCACTATCATAGGCAGTACAAGTTCGCATACTGTGGTAAGCGCGGCACAAATAAGGTCAAGAGCCAAGGTCACACGGTACTTTTTATAGTAGGGCAAAAACCTTTTTATAAGCTTTAAATTTTGCTTTTCTTTTGACATTATCTATAATTCCCCCAAAGCGAAAAACTTTTATAAAGCAATTATATTACATTACCCTTTAATTTGCAATTTATTTATTGACTTTTTTGTGTGCTACCATATAATTTTTTAAAAACGGTTACTTTAAAAAAGAGATTTTAAATTCTTAAGCATCTGTCATAAAAATTAGGGCAACCGCCTTTTATTTTAACAATTTTAAAATTATTTTTTCTTTGCTTGAAAAATGTAAAAATAGTAGTATAATTATATTTAGGTTTAATAGAAAAGAGTGAACTGTTTATGACTAAAATTGATATTTTTTCAGGATTTTTGGGTGCGGGTAAAACCACACTTATTAAAAAGCTTATTGCAGAGGCCTTCGTGGGCGAAAAGCTGGTTCTTATTGAAAATGAATTTGGCGAAATTGGTATTGACGGTGGCTTTTTAAAAGAGTCAGGCATTGAAATTACCGAAATGAACTCGGGCTGTATTTGTTGCAGTCTTGTGGGCGACTTTGAGCAGTCACTGAGGCAGGTGTTAGAGCAGTTTTCACCCGACCGCATTTTAATTGAGCCATCGGGTGTTGGCAAGCTTAGTGATGTTATAAAGGCTGTAAGCGGTGTTTTATCAGACACGGTTAAAATAAACAGCGCTACCGCCGTTGTGGATGCCGTTAAGTGTAAAATGTATATGAAAAACTTTGGTGAATTTTTTGGCAACCAAATTGAACACGCCGACTGCATTGTGCTTAGCCGCACCGATGTTGCCAGCCAAGAAAAGGTTAAGGCCGCAACCGATTTAATAAGGTCTAAAAACCAAAAGGCAACCATTATTACCACACCTATTGATACCTTAAGCGGAAAAGATATTTTAAACGCAATAGAAAAAACCGACAGTTTGGATACCCTTACTGCCGACCTTGAGCAGAGCGAAGAGATTTGTCACTGCTGTGGTCATAAGCACGGTGAACATCATCACGACCACGAACACGAGCATCATCACGACCATCATCATGAACATCACCACGACCATGATGATAACTGCACCTGTGGTTGTCACGACCACCACCATGAGCATCATCATAACGAACACCACCATCATGAGCATGGCGAGCACTGCAACTGCGGTTGTCACGACCACCACGCAGATGAGGTGTTTACAAGCTTTGGTAAAGAGACCACACGCCGCTTTACGGTTAAAGAAATTGAAGATATACTTTCGGCCTTTGATGACGGTGAATACGGCTCCATACTTCGTGCCAAGGGCTACCTTTTAGGTGAAAATGAGTGGATATATTTTGACTATGTACCGGGTGAGGCAAATGTGCGCTTTGGAGCCCCTGCCGTTATTGGCAGAATTTGTGTCATAGGTGCCGATATTGATGACGACGCACTTACTAAACTGTTTGGACTGGAGGCATAAATTATGCAAATACCGGTTTACCTGTTTACCGGATTTTTAGAGGCGGGCAAAACCAAGTTTATTCAGGAAACAATGGAGGATGCACGCTTTAACAATGGTGAAAAAACCCTTATTTTGCTTTGTGAAGAAGGGGTGGAGGAATTTGAGCCACAAAAATTTTCATCCCCTAATGTTTTTATTGAAGTGGTTGAGGATGAGGAGGATTTAACCCCTACCCTTTTAACCTCACTTATAAAAAAATATTCTGCCAAAAGGGTTTTGGTTGAATATAATGGTATGTGGCAGCTAAGTAGCCTTATAAACGCCTTGCCAAACAACCTTATAATTGCACAGGAATTTATGTTTGCTGAAGCGGCTACAATTTTAAACTACAATCAAAATATGCGCAGCTTGGTAGTGGATAAGCTGCAAAATGCCGAGCTTATAGTTTTTAACCGATATAATGAAAATATAAATAAAATGGAGCTTCACAAGCTGGTAAGGGGTATTAACACACGCGCCCAAATCGCCTATGAGTTTGCAAGCGGCGATGTAGAATATGATGATATTGAAGACCCCCTACCCTTTGACCGCGATGCCGATATAGTTGAGGTTGAGGATAAAGATTATGCATATTTTTACCGCGATGTTGCCGAAAACCTTAAGTTTTATAACGGCAAGGTGGTTAAATTCAGGTGTGTGGTTGCCAAAAACCATAAATTAACCAGCACCCAGTTGGTTATTGGCAGGCACATTATGACCTGCTGTGTTGATGATATTACCTTTGCGGGCTACCTGCTTTTAGGCGATGCCGACATTTTTAAAGATTTTGAAAGTCGTGAATGGGCAATAGTTACCGCTAAAATCAATTTAGAGCATAATAAGCTTTACGGTCGCACAGGTCCCGTTTTAAAGCTTAAAAGCATTGAAAAAGCCGCTCCGCCCGAGGTGGAGGTTGCAACCTTTTATTAAAAAGCAAACCCGATATTACTGTTTTTAGTAATATCGGGTTTAATTTTTATTCTAAATTCCATCCGGCTACCTTTTGGGCAAGCCAAACAACATCATCCAAATCAACCTTGCCCTTACTATCACCATTCAAGTTAAGTCCATCTGCCGAAACCACAATGCTCCAGCCAGCAACATACTGTGCCAACACCACAACATCATCCAAATTCATTTCACCGTCGGCATTAACATCACCCTTAATTCCGCTAGGCTCCAAGGTGGGTTTTTCAAAGCCGTTATAACCGCCGTTTTTAATTATGGTGGGGTAATCCTTATAACATATATTAAGGTCAACTACATTTTCTGTAATGCCATCTATTTCACCTCTATCGGTGTACTGCCACATTCCATATGCAGTATCTTTATAGTCCACATTATCATTATAGTGGGCTATCCAAAGTTCACATTCTGCACCTAAAGCATCCTTGTCCAAATAGTTTGTAAACCAATCTAAATTGGCATAAACTCCTACATAATATCCGTTTTCCTGCATTTTGTGAACAAAGGCAAGGGCATTTTTTGTGCGTTGCTCCTTTGTAAGACCATACTCAGGTTTTAAAAGTTTAGCATCCTCAATATCAAGATAAATTGGGTACTCAAACTGCTTGCCCTTTATACGCTCTAATACAATTTCGGCCTCCTCAATAGCGGCCTGCTCAGTTACGGCATAGCTGTACATATATACACCAACCGGCACACCGTTTGCCTTGGCATTGTTATAGTTGTTTTCAAACTGGGCATCTATTTTATCGTTATATCCCACCCTTAATATGGCAAATTCGGTATCAGTACCTGCCACCTTGCCCCAGTTAATATCACCCTGCCAAACCGATACATCAATACCGTAAATGGGGGTAAATTCTGCCGCAAATGC
>JAFNZJ010000046.1 GCA_017382915.1 Clostridia bacterium
AAAGGGTCTGCTTGCGCCTAAATGTGCATCTAAAGCATTAACATACCCGCTGGAATAAATTTGACCCGATAAATTATAGTTTTTGTATTTATCATCGGTTTTAAAGGTTACCTTAAGCCGCACCTTATCAAATATTTTTAAATCAAGCTTATTTGAGTCACTTATTCTAACCGTTAACTGCTGTGGAATATCCTTTAAGTCCAAACCGTATTTAGCATAGTCTATCTTAATTTGGTTTGTTTTCATGGTATAGACCGAATAGTCTTCATACCTGTTTGGTCTGTCGGTCACAGTTGCGGTTATAACGGCTTCACGGTTATTAAGCTTTTCTGCCGGTTTTACTGTAAAGTACTGGGTATAAGCACCAAGCAGAGTGAATATAAGTAGAATAAAAAGCATTATTTTAATGCCGTTTATTTTCACTTTTTTATAAAATATAAAGCAAACGGCAAGTAATAACGCAAATATTACTGCTAAAATTAAAGAAAAATAGGTCGGAAGATATAAAAGAGCTGAAGATACCGCAAGCATTAAAAGGCCGGTATAAAACAAAACTCTTACCATAAATATCTCCAACCTATTTAGTGGTATATGCTAAACTAATTTTTAACCGGGTGGCCAGGCAAGGTTACGCCTTGCTAAAAGGTGAAAATGAATGTGACCAACCGTTTGACCGCCGTCCTCACCGCAGTTGTTTACAACGCGGAACCCCTTTTCAAGGTTGTTTTCTTTGGCGATTTTTGCAATTGCCTCAAAAATTGCAGAGATATAACTGCTGTTTTCATTTGTTATATCTGCGGCCGATGTAATATGCTTTTTAGGTATAACAATTACATGAAAGGGTGCCTTAGGGTCAATATCATTAAAGGCGTAAACCATATCATCCTCATACACCTTGGTGCTTGGAATTTCGCCATTTATTATTTTACAAAAAAGGCAGTCCATATAAAAAACCTCCGTTATTTTGCGGATATTATGTCGCAAACCTTTAAAAGTGCTTCGTTAACCTTGGTAATGTCTTTACCGCCTGCCATAGCGGTATCAGGCTTACCACCACCGTTACCGCCGGTGATTTTAGCAACCTCACGCACGATGTTACCTGCGTGGCAACCACTTTCAATTGCCTTTTTGCCGCAGGCAGATACAAATGTAAGCTTTTCATCACCCAAAACGGCAAGCACTAAAACAATATCCTCAAACTTTGATTTAATGGTATCACAAAGTGAACGAACAACAGGTATTTCCATACCGGAAACGCTTTTTGCTATAACCCTAACATCGCCAACGGTTACTGCTTCGGCCATCATTTCACTTACCTTGGTAGCGGCAAGCTTGCTTTCAAGGACTGAAATTTGACGCTCCTTTTCCTTAAGCTCGGCTGACAGCGAAGCAGCCTTTACTGCAAGGTCAAGGGGGTTGGCAAGCTTAAGCTCTTGGGCGGTGTCATTTATTAGCTTTTTATAGCCTTCAAGCAGACCCAAAACGCCCGAGCCGGTTACAGCGGTAATTCTGCGAACACCCGATGCAACAGAACCCTCTGAAAGGATTTTAAACATACCAATATTTGCGGTGTTGGTTACATGTGTACCGCCGCAAAGCTCGGTTGAAAAGCCTTGGACCGAAACAACCCTAACAATGTCGCCGTATTTTTCGCCAAACAGTGCCATTGCACCTAAAGCCTTGGCTTCATCAATGGGCATTTCTTTTGATATAACAGGTATTGAGGAGAAAATAACCTTATTAACGGTATCCTCAACCTGTTTTAATTCATCATCGGTAAGGGCAGAAAAATGTGTAAAGTCAAAGCGGACCTCATCCTTGGTAACAAGCTGACCTGCCTGCTCAACATGGTCGCCAAGAATTTGCCTAAGGGCGGCCTGAAGCAGGTGAGCGGCGGTGTGGTTGCGGCAGGTGGATGAACGGGTAAGGTCATTAACCTCTGTAAGGACCATATCACCCTCATTAGCACTGCCCGAAACAAGCTTACCGCTGTGCAGGAAAATTCCGTTTTGGTTGCGACTTACTGAGTTTACCTCAAACACGAATGAGCCGGAGCGAATTACACCAAGGTCACCAACCTGACCACCGCTTTCACCATAAAAAGGTGTTGTGTCAAGCACCATAACGGCCTGCTTATTAGCATCAAGGTGTGAAACACGCTCACCCTCAGATATAATTGCGGTGATTTTAGCGGGGGACATAAGCTTATCATAACCAATAAAGTTGGTTGCGGCTACACCCTCCAGCAATGAGTCATCACCCTTCCAAGCGTTGGTGTCAGCGGCACTTCTTGCCTGTCTGGCGCGGTTTTTCTGCTCATCCATAAGGCGGTTAAAGCCCTCAATATCAACGCTAATGCCTTTTTCCTCTAAAATATCGCAGGTAAGGTCAAGCGGGAAACCATAGGTGTCATTAAGTTTGAATGCCTCTTCACCTGAAAGGGTTTTTTCGCCCGATTCAATAAACTTACCAAGCATAAGTAAGCCTTGGTCGATAGTTTTAAGGAAGTTAGCCTCTTCATTGCCAACAACATTTTTAATGTGTGCCATTCTGTTTTTAAGCTCGGGGTAGGCGGCGCCGCTTTCATTTACAACGGTGTCAACCAACTCACTTAAAAATGGACGGTTAATGCCAAGAAGTCTACCATGACGGGCGGCACGGCGCAGTAAACGGCGAAGCACATAGCCGCGACCTTCGTTTGAGGGCATAACGCCATCGGCAATCATAAAGCTGGTGGAACGAATATGGTCGGTAATAACACGCATTGAAACATCGGTCTTTTCATCGGTCTTATAGGTAACACCGCAAATTTTTGACAGATGCTTCATAATATTTTGAATTGTATCAACCTCAAAAAGGTTGTCGACATCCTGGCTAATACAGGCAAGGCGCTCAAGACCCATACCGGTATCAATGTTGGGATGCTCTAATGGGGTGTAGTTGCCGTTGCCGTCTGAATCAAACTGAGTAAATACCAAATTCCAAAATTCAATGTAACGGTCACATTCACAGCCTACACCACAGTTAGGACTGCCGCAGCCGTGCTTTTCACCGCGGTCGTAATATATTTCAGAACAGGGGCCGCAAGGACCTGTGCCGTGCTCCCAGAAGTTGTCCTCTTTACCCATACGAACAATGCGCTCGGGTGCAACGCCAACCTCTTTGGTCCAAATATCAAATGCTTCATCGTCATCCTGATATATGGTTACCCAAAGCTTGTCAACAGGCATTTCTAAGGTTTTGGTGCAAAATTCCCAAGCCCAGGCAGTGGCCTCATGCTTAAAGTAATCACCAAAAGAAAAGTTGCCAAGCATTTCAAAAAATGTGCCATGACGGGCAGTTTTACCAACACGCTCAATATCGGGTGTACGGATACACTTTTGACAGGTAGTAACCCTTTTTTTAGGGGGAGTAATTTCACCTGTGAAGTACTTTTTCATAGGTGCCATACCCGAGTTTATAAGTAGTAAAGATTTATCATTATTAGGAATAAGTGAAAAGCTTTCAAGGCGCAAATGCTCCTTACTTTCAAAAAAAGAAAGGTACTTTTCACGCAGAGTATTTAGTGACATCCATTCCATTATTAAACACCTCAAAAATATGCAAAATTATACCTATAAATTATATACTTTTAAAGGTTTTTTGTCAATACAAAAAGGTCTACAAAAGGGTGA
>JAFNZJ010000047.1 GCA_017382915.1 Clostridia bacterium
AAACCATTTTGTTTCAGTAAAGCTGAAACCTATTATAAATGGTCGCAAAAACGCAGTATGAAGGGTTTTGACCTACTTGAAACCTCTGTACGAGAAGATAAGTTTTACATAGTATCCTTTAATGGTAAAACGCCCATAATGGTTTATAACACAAGATTTTTTGACTATAAAGAAGCGCAGGAATAAGGTGATTAAATGCAACAGATTATCGAAAAAACTGTACAAAATTTAATAAAAAACAATATGAAGCCCTTTGTGGTGGATAAAAAGGATGATATTTTGCCCCTGCTTAAAACCCTTATACCAAAGGGTAGTACAGTGGGTGTTGGCGGCTCGGTAACGCTTGATGAAGTGGGGGTTATTGATTTTTTGCGTAGCGGCGATTATGATTTTTATGACCGCTATAAGCAAGGTCTTACCCGTGAGCAGGCAGTAAAAATTATGAAGCAGGCGCTAACCGCCGACTGCTTTATTACATCATCAAACGCAGTTACCGAAGGTGGCGCACTATATAATGTGGATGGCAACGGCAACCGCGTTGCGGCATTTGTTTACGGTCCTGACAGCGTTATAGTAATAATTGGCGCAAATAAAATAGTTGAAAATGTGGATGCCGCCATAAAAAGAGTAAAGCAGATTGCGGCACCGAACAACTGCAAAAGGCTTAATGTACCATCCCCCTGCAGTAAAACGGGGCAATGTGTATCACTGGCAGGTGAAAACCCCCAAATGTGTGACGGTTGCAGTATTGACGGGCGCATTTGTTGCAGTTATTTGGTTAGCGGTTTTCAGCGCCATAAAGACCGAATTAAGGTTATAATTTGCAAAGAAAATATGGGTTATTAAAAATTTATCACCTTCATATATTTTAAGGGAAGGTGATTATAAATGAAAAAACATATTAAATTTTTAGCGGCGATTACGGCGGTTTTTCTGCTTGTAATGCCGCTTTTTTGCGCACCCATTACGGCAAGCGCCGACTATTACACCGAATACCCAAACAGCGATTTGCTAACCGCCCTGCCGGCATCTGCCACGCCAACCAACACCGCCGATTTAAAAATCAAGGCAAAGGCGGCAGTTCTTATGGAGCCACACACAGGGCAGGTGCTTTATGCCCAAAATCCCGATGAAAAATTGGCACCCGCATCAATAACCAAGGTTATGTCATTACTGCTTATTATGGAGGCCATTGAACAGGGCAAGCTAACACTTAAAACCAAGGTAAGCTGCAGTGAGCACGCGGCAAGTATGGGCGGGTCACAAATATGGCTTGAAGTTAATGAAGAAATGACGGTGGATGAACTACTGCGCGCCAGCGTAATTGCCAGTGCCAACGATGCAACGGTAGCCTTGGCCGAAGCGGTGGCAGGCAGCGAAGATGCCTTTGTACGGCTTATGAACGAAAAGGCGGCGGCGCTGGGTATGAAAAACACCACCTTTGTTAACGCCTGCGGACTGGATGCCGACGGGCACCTTACCACCGCGCGTGATGTTGCTATAATGTCATCGGCGCTTATTAAACACAGCCTTATTAAAAAATATTCCACCGTTTGGATGGATGCCTTGCGCGACGGCAAAAGCGAGCTGGTAAACACCAATAAGCTGGTGCGCTATTACAGTGGCGCAACAGGTCTTAAAACCGGTACCACCAGCAAGGCGGGGTGCTGTGTCAGTGCCACCGCCGAGCGTGACGGTATGGAGCTGGTTGCAGTTATAATGGGTGGTGAAAATTCAAATGAGCGCTTTAGCGGTGCCAAAAAGCTTTTGGACTATGGCTTTGCCAACTGGTCATTTTTAAAGATTTCACCAAAGCTTGAAAACCTTACCCAAATACCAATAAAGGGCGGTATGGAGGATACAGTTACTGCCGACTGCGGCGGCGCTTTTTTAAACATTTTAACCGCCAAGGGCGCACAGGATAAAATTACCCAAAGCATAACCGTTAAGGATGGTTTAACCGCCCCCATTTTGGCTGGTGATGTTATAGGCAGTGTAACCTTTACACTGGAGGGCAAGCAGGTTGGTGAACTGCCACTGCGCTCAACCCAAACGGTGGATGCAGTTAATTTTATAAACTCATTTATAACACTGCTTACCGCTACCGTTATGCCGTAGTGGGCTAAATTGCCTTGCTATGCAAGGTAGCTAAATTGTTGCCGATGGCAACAGCTAAATTGGCCTAACGGTCAGCTAAATTGTGCTACGCACAGCTAAATTCGGCTGCGCCGAGCTAAAAGTAGTTGTTTCTTTAAATAAGGCTTCCCCTAGAGGGGAAGCTGTTGAGCATTAGCGAAACTGATGAGGTGTAGCCGCCAAAGGCGGCGTTATAAATATAGTTTAAAAGATTTTCCACCTCATCCGCGTTTTGCTTTGCAAAACCCACCTTCCCCTCAAGGGGAAGGCTTCAGTAGTGTACAAATGATAGTTGTAAGTTTATTTTTATATACAATTACCTTGTTTTTTATTTTAAATTTTTTGAATTTTTTAATGCGCCTTGGCAACACTAATGCCAAAGGAGTGATTTTTAAAATGAAAAAGATTATTGTTTTAACCTTTACACTGCTTTTGGCATTAGCCCTTACCGGCTGCACCGCAAACAATGAAAACATTAACAGCGCAAACGACAACGGCGTTGTAAGTGATGATGCAAACGGTAATATGAGCGATAATGAAAGCGGTAATATTATTAGTGACACCGTTTCAATGGTTGAATCTAAAACCGACGAAATCGTAAGCGCAGTAAGATAAAAAAAGCACCCGTTGCGAGACTTCTCATAAGGAAGTCTCGCAGTTTTATTCGCCAAAGGCGAGTGATATTGCTTCGCAGTGATATTATGCTTTCGCATCGTGATATTGTCCTACGGACAGTTTTTAGGGCGAATAAAATATCACTACGACCAGAGGGAGTAATATCACTTTCACAAAGTGAAAATATCACTCTTTGCACAGCAAAGAATATCACTTATCTTTCTTTTTTGTTGTAAAAAGGGTTTGGGTATCACCCAAAAAGCAGCGATTGTGCTTACAAATGCGATGCTGGTTCTATCTAATAAACATATAAAAAACCTCGATGAATTTCATCGAGGTTTTAATCATCCTTATGACAAGTAGCCCTTTGGGTGCTTTTTTTAAGTTTATAACTAGTAACTATCATTGCCTGCGGCAAACTATAAGTTTACTTTGCAAACGGTTATGTGGTACACTATATATGATGTAAAATCAATACATCTAATGTGATGTGGTTTAAAATTTTTACGAGGTGTTAATATGAAAACTTATAATGAACGACTTCGTGAATTAAGGGAAGACCGCGATTTATCTCAGGCAGAAGTTGCGGAGATTTTAAAAACAACACAACAGGTTTATTCGCGCTACGAAAATGGTATAAATCAAATACCTATACATCATTTGATTACTCTTTGCAAATTTTATAAGGTTTCGGCCGATTATATTTTAGGCTTAAAATAAAAAAGACTGTGCATTTCGGCACAGCCCAATAAGGCAGTATTTTAGTAATGCACATAGCTGTGCCGAAACTAAGTTTGCCCTGACGGGCAAGTGAAGTTGCCTTACGGCAGTGAAGTTACTTCATAGTGAAGCTTGCTTCGCAAGTGTTTTTGGGTAAACTTAACTTCACTTTTGCCAAAAAGGCAAATACTTCACTGTAATTTATTACAACTTCACTTCAAACCATAGGTTTGAAACTTCACAAAAAAAGATACCACCCGAAAAAGAATTTTTCGTTCTTCTTCGGGTGGTTTTGT
>JAFNZJ010000048.1 GCA_017382915.1 Clostridia bacterium
ATTTTACCGCCAAGTGAGTGACCTGCAATGCCCATTTTACTCTCATCAACCCTTGGGTCATTTGCCAACAGGTCAATAAGCAGGGTAGTGTCATGCACCAGCTTGCCCATACCTGTCCAATTGGGGTGGTCGTTAAGTAAAGCGGTGGCACATTTGCCCCAAAGAGAAAAATCATTTTTATCGCAGTCGTATGGCAGGTATGTAAGGTGAAAAGCCTCAGCGGTGGCTACGGCATAACCACGACGCACTAAATGAAGCATCATTTCAATTCCGTCATAAAAAGGCAAATGTTCACCCGTTTTAATATCATGTGCCATCATAGCCTCGGGGTAGTAAAAGGGTACCGCAACGGCCGGCATTGGCTTGCTTTGGTCTTTGGGCAAAAGCATAATTACCTTTTGCTTTGTTTTAGGGCCATTTGCTTGGTAGTAAACCTCGGCAATATAATCTTCTTTTTCGTATTTTTCTATTAACTCTGCAGAATGCTCAAAATCATAATTTTTGGGGTATCCTAACAAATTTTTCCAATCACTAGCAGTAAGACTCATAACATTTCCTCCAAATAGGGGTGGTTTTAAAGTATTATAGCATAATAAAAACAAAAGAGCAAGGTAATAAGGTCTAAATGTTAAAAAAATAGACTACCGACCGTTATGGTATTCCCTGCTTGACGACCCAAAGGCTTTTGCCTTTCGGTACCCGTCTACGCACCGCATCGCTATAAAACAGTTCACTGAACTGTTTTATTTAACGCTCTGCGCCCTCTCAGGGTTCGAATCCCTTGAACGGAAAAACACCAACCTGTGTGGTTGGTGTTTTTGGCCCGCCCGAAGGGATTCGAACCCCCGTTCTTCAGAATCGGAATCTGCTGCGTTATCCAGCTGCGCCACAGGCGGAAATATAGCATAATTATATCAGTAAAAAGCAAAAAATGCAAGCGTCTATAAAAGCGCTTGCATTTAATGTTTTATTCGGTTACTAAAAATAGTCCATCATAGGGGTCAAGAGTAATTTCTATAAAACTTTCGCCATTTATATTTTCGGTTTTGGCGGGTGTAATTTCACCGTTATTTGGGTTGCACAGCAATACCTTGTTTGCTATTGGCAGAAAAACCTTGCCTTTAAAGACAGCATTATCCATATTACAAATAAAGATTATAGTTTTATCATCATCTTTTCTGATGTGAGATAATATTTTCGGTGCAGTTATGCCATCATCTGCATTAGCGGTGTCTTGACCGATAACCTTAATGGTATTGGGAATGAGATGCTTAATATCATTAAAAGTGCTTAAATAGGTAAAATGTAGCCCCTTATCTTTAAGTGATAAAAGTTCCAAAAAAGCGGGGGTGGATGCGCCTGTTTCACGTTCCGTTTCGGGCATACGGTCAACCGCAATCACCTTGCCGCCCGCCTTAATAAATGCGGTTAACTGTTTTACGGTCTTTTCGCTTAAAACAAAGGCATAAGGCAAAATCAAAAGGTTATATTTGCGGGTAAGTACATTTAAGGTGTTATCGCTAATAGTTGCATTTTGAACTTCATTTTCATCAATATAATCAAAGTCAATTTGCCTATTAAGCAGCTGCCACGAAACCTTGGTAAAGCAGTTTTGAACCCTGTTCATATCCTCGCCCTGGTCAATGTTATAACCCTTTTCATTAGGTGTAAAGGATGCCCACATGGTATTTTCGGGGTATAAAATTGCGGTTTGGCTGTGGCGTTTGCCAACTCTTAACAGTGTACCAAGTCGTGCGGTATATTCATTTAATTTTGCTATATAATCGGTTTTAAATTTTTCCCACCTGAAGTAGGATGTTATTATGTTAATACCTTGTGCTTGGTGCCAGTTTACACTAGCCTTAATCCATTCGGGCAGAACTTCAGTTTTGCTCCAACCCTCGGCAATGCCGGATGCCTCTGACTGGGCGTTACCCAAATCATAAACATCGGCAAATGATGCCGCAAGGCGGGCAATAGGAATACCGCCCGTTTTCATAAGCGTTTCAGGATTGCAGGAAAGCTTATCAATACCCGGCCAATCAAACTGCTTTGCCGAGCGGTAGAATGAGCCGTAGCAGAAGATATGTGCCTGCAGAGTTTCTTCAGCCAGCATATGACCTGTGGATTTTGTGCCGTGGTTATGGCACCAGTCTTTAAGCACCTTAAAGTATGAATTAGCTACCATATCGGCGGTGAAATCCCAAAAATCGCATCTACGCTTAATGCGGTGGGGAGTGTTTTCGTGGAATACCGAAAGCAGTGCGCGTTCAATGGGGTAGCCATACCGTTTTTCAAAAAGGGCGGGGAAGTCCTCGCTCCAAGAAATAACGGGGTACTGACTGTTAGGAATATACCAACCAATCATTGATGGCTCATCGGTAAAAATTGCATCAACCTGCTTACCAAAATCACCGTCAATAAGCGAATAATACCTATCGTGGGTCACTTCGGTAAAGGCTTTTGTTGCCTTTTCGTTTAAAATATTTATATAACGCCTTGGCTCAGAGTGGCTGTGTGTTGCGTGGGTGCCATCAAAAAGGGTGTGCTGCATAAATACCACAAGTCTGTAAAGACCTTGCGGAATATTAAATTTAAGTGAGCCGTTACCGTCATAACTGTCGGTAATATCAATAGCTTCGGTTTCGGTGGGGTTGTCAAGCGGCAATAAAAATGCCTTAAAAAGCTTACTACGCGGTATATCAGCGCGGTAATAGGCCTCACCCCGCAAGTTGGCGCGCGCCTCAAAGCAGGTAAGTCCAATTGCTTCAAATTCGGGGCTTTTATCCAAAACGGCACCGCTTGCCGTACCCGATGGGTAACCCTTTTCATCATAAAGCCAAATTCTAAAACCTCTGTCGCGGTAGGCATCAAAGCCCTTTTTAAAGTTTAGCCAATCTTCATTGTTGTTGGGGTAATCGGGTGAATATTTAACGTTGGCAACAACACCGCCAAAGCCACACTGACTGTGGCGGTCAATGTGTTTTTCAAACTCACCCATATTGGTATGAATTAGCGGGTAAATGCCGTATTCTTTTTTAGGATTAAAAAAATCATTTTTCCAGCTCATAAACATTTTTCCTTTCGGTAAAAAAGGTTTTGCCTTACAGTAATATTTTAGCATCTTAGCATTGTAAAAACAAGTAAATTACTAAACTTTAACACCAAAAAATACAATATTTGTAAATACTATTGCTTTTTAATGGTTTTGTTTGATATAATATTACTATAGTATTTTAAAGGGGGATTTTTATATGGCAGTAAATGAAGTAAATAAAATATTTAGCATTGACCCATATTTGGTCCCTTTTAAGGGTGATATTGACCTTAGGGTTAAGCTTTTTGAGGACAAAAAGCAGCAGCTTTTAGGCAACGATAAAAGCATAGTTGATTTTGCGTCGGGTTATGAATATTTTGGTATACATAAAACTAATAATGGCTGGGTCTACCGTGAATGGGCGCCCGCCGCAGACGCTATGTTTTTTACGGGCGATTTTAATAATTGGAACACCGAAAGTCACCAAATGGAGCGGCTTGAAAACGGCGTTTTTGAACTGTATTTAAAGGGTAAAAACGCACTTAAGGTCGGTCAAAAGGTGCAGGCAATAGTTATAAGTGGCGGTAAAATGCTGCGCCGTATACCCACCTATGCAACAAGGGTTGTGCAGGATGCCGACACCTACCTTTGGTGTGCTGAGGTGGAGGATACATTAGCCCCGTTTGATTTTGATGACGATGATTTTCAGCCCGAAAAAACACCCTTTATTTATGAATGTCATATTGGTATGTCGGGTGAAGATGGTAGGGTTAGCACCTATAAGGAGTTTAAAAACAATGTTTTACCCCGCATAAAAAAGGCGGGATATAATACTATACAAATTATGGCGGTAATGGAGCACCCGTATTACGGCTCATTTGGCTATCAGGTTTCAAACTTTTTTGCCGCATCATCACGCTATGGTAAAAGCAAGGATTTAAAGCAGCTTATAAAGGCAGCGCATAAAAACGGCATTGCGGTTTTGCTTGATGTAGTACATTCACACGTCGTTAAAAACACCAATGAAGGTCTTAATGAATTTGACGGTACTGTTTATCAGTTTTTCCATGATGGGCCACGGGGCGACCATAGCGCTTGGGGCACCAAGCTTTTTAACTATGGCAAAAATGAAGTGCTACACTTTTTGCTTTCAAACCTAAAATACTGGACCAAGGTTTTCCACTTTGACGGCTTTAGGTTTGATGGTGTAACCTCAATGCTTTATCACGACCACGGACTGGGCAGTGCCTTTACAAGCTATGATATGTATTTTTCTGAAAATACCGATACCGAAGCCGTTACATATTTACAGCTTGCAAATGAGCTTATACATAAGTTAAACCCCAACGCAATAACAATTGCTGAAGATATGTCGGGTATGCCGGGTATGTGCTTACCAACTAGTAAAGGCGGCATTGGTTTTGACTACCGACTTTCAATGGGCGTGCCCGATTTATGGATAAAAATTATTAAAGAAACCAAAGATGATGACTTTGATATTGCAAAGCTTTGGTATGAACTTAATTCCAGACGCCCAAATGAAAAAAATATAGGTTATTGTGAATCGCACGACCAAGCACTGGTAGGGGATAAAACCATTATGTTTAGGCTATGTGACGCCGAAATGTATGTTGGTATGCAAAAATTTGGTGCCAACATTACGGTTGACAGGGGCATAGCGCTACATAAAATGATTAGACTGCTTACCGCATCGCTTGCGGGTGAGGGTTATCTTAACTTTATGGGCAATGAGTTTGGTCACCCCGAATGGATAGACTTTCCGCGCGAGGGAAACGGTTGGAGTTATCATTATTGTCGCAGGCAGTGGAGCTTGGTTGATAACAAAAATCTGCGCTACTGTGAACTTGATGCCTTTGATAAGGCCATGATAAAACTGCTTAAAAACGAGGACCTGCTTACACCTAAAGCCCAAAATTTGTGGATGCACCAGCAGGATAAAATACTTATTTACGCCAAGGATTCAGTAGTATTTGCCTTTAATTTTAACAAAGAAAAATCTTTTGACGGGTACTTTGTGCCCACCAAAAAGGCGGGTAAATATAGGGTTGTTTTATCATCTGACGATGGTAAGTTTGGCGGTTTTTCAAGGGTGGATACCAAAAGAATATATAAAGCCCAAAAAACGCCCGACGGTTGGTATGGCTTTAACTGTTATTTACCAAACCGAACTGCTATTGTTTTTAAATATGAAGGTGAATAAAAAAACGCTCTTGATTTTTTCAAGAGCGTTTTTTGTTAATTACTGTTTTCTAAATTCAATGGTACCTTTTTTGTCATCCATTGCTTCAACAATTGCAAGTGATTCAAGCTGATAACCTGCGGTGCGAATAATTTCGCCACCCGACTGAAATCCCTTTTCAATGGCAATGCCAATGCCTTCAACCGTGGCGCCCGATTCCTCAACAATTGAAATAAGACCCTGCAGCGCACAGCCGTTGGCTAAAAAATCATCAATAATAAGTACATGGTCATTGCTATTTAAAAACTTTTTAGAAACAATAACGGTGTTTGTGCATTTGTGGGTAAAAGATTCAACGGTGGCACTAAAAACATCACCGTCAATATTAACACTTTTGCTTTTTTTGGCAAAAACAAAGGGCACCCCAAACTCTTTAGCGACAAAGGCGGCAATTGCTATGCCTGATGCCTCAATAGTAAGCACCTTGTTGATTTTTTTATTTGCAAAACGGCGCTTAAATTCCTTGCCAATTTCGGCAAGCAGTTCAACATCCATTTGGTGGTTTAAAAAGCAGTCCACCTTTAAAACATTGCCGGGTTTAACTGCGCCATCTTTTACTATACGCTGTTCTAAAAAGTTCATATTAACATCCTCCCCGAAGGTTTGTTATTTCATTTTAACACACATTTTTCGTTTTGTCATTTCTTTTTTTAAAAAAAGTTGATTTATGTCAAAAAATTTGTTATAACTTATTTGCAAGTAAAGAAAAACTGCGATATTTTGGGTATAATAGTTTTGAGGTTTTTAAAAATGGTAATTGATTTTCATACACATACATTTCCAAATAAAATAGCCGAGGTTGCTGTTAAAAAGCTTTCAAGTGAGGGGCATATACCCGCATTTTCAAACGGCACTGCCGAAGGTCTAAAAATATCAATGCAAACGGCGGGCGTTGATTATTCGGTGGTTTTGCCCGTGGCAACCAACCCCTTAAAGCTTGCCTCAATGAATGATTTTTCAATAAATAATAACGGTAAAGGCAATCTTATTTATTTTGGCGCAGTTCACCCCGATGCCCCCGACTGGCAGGATGAACTTTTAAGGCTTTCAAATAACGGAATAAAGGGTATTAAAATTCACCCAATATATCAGGGTGTGGATATTGATGATGATAGGTATTTAAAAATACTTTATCGCGCGGGTGAGCTTGGACTTATAGTTACCATGCACGCGGGCGATGATATTGGTTTTCCCGGTGTTGTAAGGTGTTCGCCAAAAATGACTGCAAATGCCTTAAAACAGGTGGGGGATGTTAAAATAATACTTGCCCATATGGGTGGCTGGAAAAACTGGCAAGAGGTGGCCGAGCATTTATCAGGCACATCGGCTATGTTAGACACATCATTTTCACTTGGCAAAATAAAGCCGTTAGACAGCACCTATTCAGATGAATTCTTGAACCTTATGGACCAAAACGATTTTTGCGCTTTGGTTAATGTTTTTGGCAGTGAAAATGTGCTTTTTGGTACCGATAGTCCCTGGACCGACCAAAAGTGCAGTTTAGATGCCTTTTTAGACCTGCCGCTATCAGATGCTGATAAACAAAACATTTTAAGTTTAAATGCTAAAAGGCTTTTAAGTTTATAAAAAAACAAGGCTCTTTTTGAGCCTTGTTTTTTGTTTTACTTTATTTTGTTAAAAAGAGTTTTAATGTTGTTAAGTGAAGCCTCCAAAACCTGTTTAGTGGTAATGCCTTTAATTTCTGCCACCCTTTCGGCCGTAAAATAAATCAAATCACTTTGACAGCGCTTACCCCTAAACGGTTCGGGTGAAAGGTAGGGGGCGTCGGTTTCAAGCAGTAGTCGGTCAAGGGGAAGTTCCTTTACAACCTCAACTAATTTTTTGGCATTTTTAAAGGTAACAACACCGCCAATACCAATATACATACCTAGCTTTAAAATTTCTTTGGCCATTTCATTACTGCCCGAAAAGCAGTGTAAAACGCCGTTTGGTTTGTGCTTTTTTAGTATTTCAAGGGTGTCGTTATGGGCTTCACGGTCGTGAATAATAACAGGCAAATTAACCTGTGCCGCAAAATCAAGCTGGTCTTTAAACCATTTTTTTTGCACCTCGGCGGGGTGGGTGTCCCAATGGTAATCAAGGCCTATTTCACCAATAGCCAACGTCTTTGGGTGGTCTATAAAGGGTATAAGCTTTTGCGGGTTAAAATCCTCACCATCATATAAATCCTCGGGATGCACACCAACGGCAGAATAAAAAATATCATACCTGTTTGCAAGGTCAATGCATTTTTTTGCAGAGGTGTAGTTTACTGCATTGTTAATTACACCAACCACACCGTTTGCCTTCATTTCATTAACGACTGCCGAAAGGTCACCCTCAAAGGCTTTATCATCAAAATGTGCGTGGGAATCAAAAATAGGCAGGTTGTCTTTGTTAATTTGCATTTTAATTACCTGATTTTTGAGCCTGCGGGTACATCCTGAAGGAATATAACCTTAACATCATTTTCGCCCACATCGGCGGCAAGTATCATACCATTGCTTTCAACACCGCAAAGGGTTGCAGGTTTAAGGTTGGCAACCACAATTACAGTTTTGCCAATTAAATCTTCGGGTGAGTACCAAGGCGCAATACCGGATGCTACTGTTCTTGGGGCTCCGCTACCGTCATCAAGGGTAAGCTTAAGCAGTTTTTTAGCCTTTTTAATGGGCTCGGCTGAGGTGATTTTTGCGGCTTTAAGCTCAACCTTTGCAAAATCATCAATTGAAATTTGCTCCATAGTAACTACATTTTCTTTATTTGCCTCAGCCATTTGCTTTTTAGCCTCTTCGGCCATTTCAGCAAGCACCTTTTCGGTATCAATTCTTGCAAAAAGGGCTTCAGGTTCAGTTACTGCATAGCCGTCATAAAGACCAAATTTAAGGTCGTTAAGCTCAATATCGTTCATAATACCAAGCTGTGCGCGCATTTTTTCGCAGGTTTCGGGTATAACGGGGTAAAGCAGTATGCTAAGCAAACGAATGCTTTCTAACAGGTTGTAAAGCACACCCTCTAAACGGGGCAGCATGGCCTCATCCTTGGCA
>JAFNZJ010000002.1 GCA_017382915.1 Clostridia bacterium
AAGGTCTTATACAAACATACATAAATAAAAAATACCAAACCTAACCTAAAAAGTTTGATTTGGATTAAGACCAAAAATTTCGTGGTGACTTTCGTGGTGACTTTTAACGATTTTTATGACAATTTCATTGCTTAAAAAATCAATTCAAAGTACCGATAAATGGCTTAAAATAAAGAAAAACCGCTATTTCTAGCGGTTTGTACGATGGTGCGAGTGACGGGACTTGAACCCGTACGCCAAAGACACACGCCCCTCAAACGTGCCTGTCTGCCGATTCCAGCACACTCGCATATTGTTAAAGCCTTGGGCTACAACGCTAAATATTATAGCATTTGTTAAGTGGTATGTCAACTGTTTTTTGCAAAAAAATTAAAATAATTTATTTTTTGATAAAAGGGCTAAAAAACCTTATTTAATACACTTTGAGCCTACCTTGTAAATAAACAAGGCAGGCCCAAAGCTATGGAAAAATTAGCACTAATTTAGCGCTCAAAATTTAATGGGCATAGGATTTTGAGCATGAACAGTTTCAATAACATTGGTTATTTTTGCTGCCATTTCAGCAGTAACTGCCATCTCTTCGCCCTTAACAAGCTTATTATAAATCATTTCATAAATTCTTCTTGTACCTACATCAAAGGCGGTGCCGTTAAAGGTGCCTTCCTCTTCATGGGTAACAAGCTTTTCTGAGCAGTAAATGGGGTAGCCGTTAGCGTCCTTAAGAAAATCCTTTTGAACGGGACGGGGTTCATTTTCTGCATCAACAAAATACTTCATTTGGTATTTGGTGGGGGTTGCTTTATAGGTACCGCGTGAGCCCTGAATTTTAACATTAAAATCACAGAAGGCATCGGTGTTATTGATTTCAAGGTCAACAACAGGCTTACCGGGTGCGGTAAGAATAATCTTTGCATAGTCTTCAGCGTCACCGCTGTTCATAGCGCGGTCAAGCTTTGAAAAAGCAACGCGGGTATCATCAGAAAAATCAAGAAAATCTAAAGCAAGGCCGATTGGGTGAGGACCGGTGTTATAAACATTACCTGCCATGCGGCACTGTAAGGTTTGCCAGTCCCAACGGCGGGCAAAGCCGTTATAAAATACGCTAACCTGCTTAATTTCGCCAAGCTTACCACTTTTAATAACCTCTTTATTAAAATCGTGGAAGGGGGCGGCAAAGGTCTGCTGGAATGCCTGAAGCAATACTCCCTTTTCCTCGGCGGTTTTAATGAGGTCACAGGCTTCATAATAGTTTCTTGCAAAGGGTTTTTCGGTTAAAACGTTAAAGCCATGCTCTAAAAGGTCTTTGGTGATGGGGTAGTGCATTTCAGAATATGTAGCATTGGTTACAAGGTCAATGCCTTCAACATCAAAAAGCTCGGTGTAATCAGAATATACCTTACAACCTGGGTATTCCTCTAAAGCTCTTTGCCTACGCTGGGCGTCGGCCTCAACAATGGCAACTACATTATAAAGGGTGTTATCCTCACTCTTTAAAAATTTGCCGTGGATGTCGCGGCCGCTACGGCCTTGGCCAATGATTGCTAAATTTAATTTTTTCATAAAACAACCTCCAAATAAGTGTTTTACATTTTTTAACCATGCTTTGTGGTTATGTTTAAATTATAAACTAAACATTTTACTATGTAAATCGCAAAAAATGTTAAAATATATTGCAAAAAGTGTACTAATATGGTATTATTCATTAAAAGGGGATGATGTTATGAGCCGTTCGGAGATTTATTCCACCTATAAAAACAGTATTTTGTTTTATGAGCACCGCACATCTTATGATGTTGAAAATACCATTATTGACGCCCACACCCACGAAAGCTATGAAATAATACTTCTTAAAGAGGGTAAAATCAAATACTCTGTTGAGGGTAAAAACTATAAGCTTAAGAAAAACAGTATAATTTTTACCCGCCCACACCAAATTCATTCAATTAAGGTTGGGAGTAATGAGTATGAGCGTTATAACATAGCGGCCGATTTTACAAAGCTGCCCGCAAGCTTTTATAATGAAATTCCTGCCGATTTGGATGTTATTAACTGTGATGGTAATAGGTATTTGCTTTCGGTTTTTGAGCAGCTTGACTATTACTTAAATAACGGCGACCGCCAAAACATTGATATTATAGTAAATAATTTAATAATGGAAATACTTTATAATATGAATATTGAGGCGGGGCAGTACCATAGGCAAAACTTTGTTTCAATTAACCCTATAATTGAGGCCGCCACCCTTTATATTGAGCAAAACCTAACCACAGTTGAGGGTGTAGAGGAAATTTGCAATAAGCTTTTTATAACCAAAAGCCACCTTCACCATCTTTTTACCAAGCACCTGCAAACCAGTCCCAAGCAGTATATAACGGCCAAAAGGCTGGGTCTGGCACAAAATAAAATAAGGGCAGGTGCCAAAGCAACCGATATTTATCAGGGGTGTGGCTTTAATGATTACACCACCTTTTTTAGAAACTATGTAAAGCATTTTGGCTATTCACCATCAAGTGAAGCCGAGCGCGAGGTAAAGCTGGAGATAAAATAATAAAAAACCACCAAACTAGGTTATATGCCCCCAGTTTGGTGGTTTTATTTTTAAATTTCAATTTCTTCAAAGCCGTTTTGCCTTAAGCGTAGTACCTTATTTATACCTGCTGCTTTGCAGTGCTGGGTAGCCTTATCAAAGCCAAAATCTATAGAGTCTTTATTATGTGTATCACTGTTTATTATAACCTTGGCACCGCTTTTTGCAATGTGCTTTAATATAGGTAAAGCGGGGTAGGGCTCACTGCGGTAGCCGCGCGCCATAGCACCAGTATTAACCTCAAAAATAATGTTGGGCTTAGCCTTTACAATTTCATCAACAGTATTTTTAACGATTGATAGGTAGTCCTCATCATTTGGGTCAAAAAGGTCGCCCTTTTCATTAAATTTGGTTATTAAATCAAGGTGACCGATTATATCAATATTATCTCTTTTGGCGGCCTTTAGTGTTTCGTGATAAAAAATCTTAATAACATTTTTGATACCGCCAAATTCCTTAATACACTCCTCAAATACGGCTTTGCTTTGGTCAACGGGGAAGACCTTGCCGCCAATATGCAGCTGATGTACCGAGCTTATAAGGTAATCATACTTAAAGTCCGGCATATATGAGTCGCCATCAAGCTCCAACCCTAACAGTATTTCCATTTTGCCTGCATACTGTTTTTTAAGGTCAGTAATTTCACTGCGGTATAGGGCTTCGCGCTGCATTTTCATTGCATATCCGTTGCGGTAGGGTAGGTGTGAATGTGATGAAAAGCCATATGAAACAAAGCCTAATTTGTATGCTGCCTCTGCCATTTCGGCGGGGGTGTTTTTGCCGTCGCAGTAGGTGCAGTGCGAGTGTACTGTTGATAAAACACTCATTGCATTTTCTCCTGCTTTACCTTGTGGTCAACGACATGGCGCTTTGCAAGCTCGGTAGTAACCTCATCCAAAGAAATGCCCATTTCAATCATCATAACGGTTATATGGTAAATAAGGTCGGCAATTTCAAAAACCGCTTCGGCTTTATCGCCACCCTTGGCACCGATAATAACTTCGGTGCATTCCTCGCCAACCTTTTTAAGTATTTTATCAATACCCTTTTCAAAAAGGTAGGTGGTGTATGAGCCCTCTTTTTTATTTAGCTTGCGGTCAAGCAGCATTTTATAAAGGCCTTCGTATGAAAATGCTTCATCACCCGATTTAATATCATTAAAAAAGCAGCTTTCACTACCAGTGTGGCAGGCGGGACCGTTTTTAATAACATCAATAAGAAGGGTATCGCGGTCGCAGTCGGTTTTTATTGAAACAATCTCCTGCGTGTTGCCTGATGTGGCACCCTTGCGCCAAAGCTCTTTACGGCTACGGCTGTAAAAACAGGTTTTACCCTCATCAATACTGATTTTAAGCGATTCCTCATTCATATAGGCCAGCATTAAAACCTTGCCTGTAAAATGGTCCTGCACAATTGCGGGTATAAGACCATCAGCGTTATATTTTAAATCAAACATATTAAACCCTCATTTCAATATCATTGGACTTTAGGTAAGTTTTAAGGTCCTTTATATTTATTTCTTTAAAATGAAAAACAGAGGCCGCAAGACCTGCATCTGCAACGCCTGCTTTAAAAAGCTCTAAAAAGTCTTCCTTTTTACCGGCACCGCCGCTTGCAATAACGGGAATTTTAACACGCGACTGGATTTCACTAAGCATTTCTAAATCAAAGCCGTTTTTTACGCCATCGGTATCAATGCTGTTTACCACCAGCTCACCTGCACCGCTTTGCTCACCGTTTACTGCCCACTGTAAGGCATCAATGCCTGTATCAACCCTGCCGCCTGTGGAAAAGATGTGGTATTTACCGTCAACGCGTTTTATGTCCATTGAAAGCACCACACATTGGTCGCCGTATTTTTTTGCGGCATCACCAATAAGTGCAGGATTTTTAATAGCGCCCGAATTTACCGAAACCTTATCAGCACCGCATTTAAGCACCCTGTCAAAATCATCAAGGGTGTTAATGCCACCGCCAACGGTAAGCGGAATAAAAATTTCACTGGCAACCGTTTTAAGTACATCGGTAAAAAGTGAGCGGTTTTCATAGGATGCCGTTATATCATAAAAGACAAGCTCATCGGCACCGCTTTTATTATAAAATCGGGCTAAATCAACGGGGGATGAAACATCCTTAATACCTTCAAAATTTACGCCCTTTACAACTCTGCCGTTTCTAACATCAAGGCAGGGGATAATTCTTTTTGCTAACATTATAAAGTTTTCTCCTTGGCAATTTCAAGTGCACGCTTTAAATCAAGCCTGCCTTCATAAAGCGCCTTACCCAGTATGGCACCATATATACCCATATCACAAAGTGCTTTAATTTCCTCCTCAAAGGTAATACCGCCCGATGCCACTATATCAAGCCCTTTAATTTGGCTTAAACGCTTATAGGCATCAAGGTTGGTACCACTTAAGGCGCCGTCCTTTGAAATATCGGTGTATATTACGGTTTTAACACCGTCACAACAAAGTTTTTCGCAAAATTCAAATGAGGGTAGGGTGGTAACCTCCTCCCAGCCGCTTACAGCAACCATACCGTCCTTGGCATCAACACCAACCGCAACGGCATCGCCAAACTCTTTAACGGCTGCAGTAACAAGTGAATAATTTTTAACGGCCGCGGTGCCAAGTATTACTCGGCCAACGCCAAGCTTAAGGTAGGCTTCAATACGCTCCATATTGCGGATACCGCCGCCAACCTCAATAAAAAGCCCCTTTACTGAGCAAAGCTCCTTAATTGCATCAAAATTGGCAAGTGAGCCATCTCTGGCGCCGTCTAAATCAACAACATGCAGGTTTTTTGCCCCCGCAGTCAAAAATTCATTTGCAACCTCTATTGGGCTGTCGCGGTATACCTTCATAACATCGTAGTCGCCTTTTGTAAGGCGTACCACCTTTGCGCCCCTTATATCAATAGCGGGAAAAAGCTCCATTTTACTTAAACCTCCAATTCGGCAAAGGCTTTAAGCAGGTTAAGACCTACATCACCTGATTTTTCAGGGTGAAACTGTGCACCAAATACATTGCCTTCATTAACAAGTGCGGGTACCTTTACTTCATAATCTGAAACGGCTAAAAGTGAAGCATCACAGTTTTTGCCATAGAAGGAATGAACAAAATAAACATAGTCACCGTTATTGGTGTATTTAAAAATTGGGCTTTTAGGGTTTATAATCTCCAGCGCATTCCAACCCATATGGGGGATTTTAAGCCCACCCTTAATATCATTTTCGAGGGGGCAAATTTCGCCCTTAATAAGACCCAAACCGATATGCTCACCATATTCATAGCTTTTTTCAAAAAGCAGCTGCATACCAAGGCATATA
This sequence comes from Clostridia bacterium, assembly GCA_017382915.1. Taxonomy (GTDB): domain Bacteria; phylum Bacillota; class Clostridia; order Oscillospirales; family Acutalibacteraceae; genus UMGS1279. Next base: position 5,919 of record JAFNZJ010000002.1, read on the forward strand.
CCTAATATATATTTACCTTTTTTGGCCTCATCCTTAATAAGGTCAAAAAGACCGCTTTGCTTAAGAAGCTTCACGGCATCACCAAAGGCGCCAACACCCGGTAAAATTATGCGGTCGGCCGACTTTATGATTTCCGGGTCACTGGTTATAACCGAATCAAGCTTTAAAAAGTTAAGTGAGGACTGAAGTGAATATAAATTTCCACATCCGTAGTCAACAATTGCTATCAAAATAATACCACCTAAAAATGAATTTACAAACTGCCTTTGGTTGAGGGAATAGCACCGCCAAGTGCGGGGTCAACCTGTTTTGCTGCCAAAATAGCGCGTGCAACAGCCTTATAAATACCTTCAATAATGTGGTGGGTGTTTTTGCCTGCTAATTTTTTAATGTGCAGGTTAAATTCACCAACGCGGGTAAAGGCTGCAAAAAATTCTTCAACCAGCTCGGTGTCAAAATTGCCAACGCTGGGGCAGGGAATATCTGCATCAAAGCCAAGGTATGCCCTGCCGCCTAAATCAACGGCGGCTAAAATAAGTGCTTCATCCATAGGAAGAACAATATCACCATAGCGCATAATACCCGCTTTGTTGCCAAGTGCGGTTTTAAGTGCATCACCCAAAGCAATGCCAATATCCTCGGCGGTGTGGTGAAAATCAACCTTTGTATCACCCTTGCAGGTTACGGTTAAATCTATGCGACTGTGTTTTGAAAAAAGCTCCAACATGTGGTCTAAAAAGCCACAGCCTGTATCAACCGAATAAACTCCGGTTCCGTCTAAATTAAGGCTAAGATAAATATCGGTTTCATTTGTTGTGCGTTTAATTTCTGCAGTTCTCATTTACAAATTCATCCTTTCAAAATATCTTCAATATTGGTTATTACCGCCTGCATTTGTTCTTTACTGCCAACAGTAATACGAATAAAGTCTTTAATTCTTTCTTTACTGAAGTAGCGCACCAAAATGCCACGATTTTTAAGTTCTTCATAAAGGGACTTTGCGGAATAATTTGGGTGCGATGCAAAAATAAAGTTTGATTTTGAATTAAGCACCCTAAAGCCAAGCTTTTCAAGGTCTGTTTTTGTTCGTTCACGATTATTTATAACTGTGTCAATGCAGGTGTCATAATAATTGGCATCGGCAATTGCGGCGGCAGCCGCTTTTATGGTAAGTGAGTTGATGTTGTAGGGGTTAAATGAAAAACGCATAGTTTCTAAATCATTTATGATTTTTTCATTACCTACCGCAAAGCCAACCCTAAGACCTGCAAGTGAGCGGCTTTTTGAAAAGGTTTGAATAACCAGCAGGTTGTCATACTTTTTGGTAAGCTCTACCGCACTGGCCTTGCCAAAGTCCATATAGGCTTCATCCATAATAATAAGGCGGTCTGGGTTTTGATTTATAAGCTTTTCAACCTCATTTACACTAAGCATTAAGCCTGTCGGTGCATTTGGGTTGGCAATAATAATCGGGCAGTCAAAGGGCAAATAATCATCTACATTTACCGTAAAATCACCACGCAGAGGCACTTCGGTAAGGTTTACACCAAACAGCTTTGCATAAACGGGGTAAAAGCCGTATGAGATGTCAGGGCAGGCAAGACTACCACCCCTGCCGCAAAATGCCATAACCGAAAAGGCTATAACATCGTCTGAGCCGTTACCAACAAAAATATTTTGTTTATCCACACCAAAATGCTTTGCAATGGCGGTGCGAAGATGTGTTACCTCGGGGTCGGGGTAAAGGTTTAAATCATTTATAACCTCATGGCTTATAGCTTCCAAAACCTTTGGCGATGGTGAAAAGGGTGATTCATTGGTGTTAAGCTTTATGTACTTTTTATCCTTAGGCTGTTCACCCGGTGTGTAGGGCTCCAGTTCACTGTAAAGCCCGCTTAAAAATCTACTCATTTAAAGTCACTTCTTTTAATTTAATCTTTAAATCTTTTTGAAACGGCCCTTGCGTGGGCTGAAAGGCCTTCCTTTTCGGCAAAGCGGACAACATCATCCTTAACGGTGGCCAGCGCATCACCCGTATAGTATATAAATGAAGATTTCTTTATAAAATCATCAACCGATAGGGGGGAGCTGAATCTGGCGGTGCCTGAGGTGGGCAGAGTGTGGTTTGGACCTGCCAAATAATCGCCAAGTGATTCGGGCACATTTTTACCAAGGAAAATAGAGCCTGCATTTTTAATAAGATTTAAAAGCTCAAATGGGTCATCCACACAAACCTCTAAATGCTCGGGGGCAATAATGTTGCTTATTTCTACCGCCTGCTTCATATTCTTAACAATAATGATTTTTCCATTATCATCAATTGATGTACGGGCAATTTCACTACGGGGAAGCATTGGTATTTGTTTTTCAAGTTCGTCTGATACCTTTTTGGCTAAATCTTCACTGTCGGTAATAAGCACTGCGGTGGCAAGCTTATCATGCTCTGCTTGGGATAATAGGTCGGCCGCAACATATTCGGGGTTACAGCTGCTGTCTGCCAGCACTAATATTTCACTGGGACCTGCTATCATATCAATATCTACCATTCCGTAAAGCATACGCTTGGCGGTGGCAACAAATATATTACCCGGGCCTACGATTTTATCAACCTTGGGTACACTTTCGGTACCAAGGGCCAAAGCGGCAACGGCCTGTGCGCCACCGATTTTAAATACCCTGTCCACCCCTGCAATTTTTGCGGCGGCAAGTATGTATGAAGGTACAGAGCCGTCCTTATCGGGTGGAGTAACCATAACTATTTCTTTAACACCTGCGATTTTTGCGGGTATAGCATTCATCAAAACAGATGATGGGTATCTGGCAGTACCGCCGGGTACATAAATACCAACCCTTTCAATGGGGGTAATCTTTTGACCTAAAATAACACCATCATTATCATTTATTACAAAGTTATTTCTAACCTGATGGCTATGGAATTTATGAATATTGTTTTTGGCAAGCTCAATGGTGGCTAAAAGGTCTTTATCCTCACTGTTATATGCCGCTTCAATTTCATCGGGCGTAACCTCAAGGGCGTCAAGTTTGGCGCCGTCAAATTTTTCTGAATATTCATAAAGGGCGGCATCGCCATTAAGCTTTACATTTTTAATAACGCCCGAAACTATATCCTCAACACCCGTTTCAAGGTTAATGTCACGGGTTAGAATATCCTTAATTTTGGTTTTTTCAATATTCATTATTTTAATCATTTTTTATTTTTCCTCCAAAACCGTTTGCAGGTTATCACAAAGGCGGTCAATTTCATCCTTTTTAAAGGTGTAGGACGCCCTGTTTGCAATAAGGCGTGCGCTTATTGGTAAAAACCTTTCAATTACCTTAAGATTGTTTTCTTTAAGGGTTGTGCCGGTTTCAACAATATCTACAATAACATCTGAAAGCCCAACAAGTGGCGCAATTTCAATTGAGCCGTTAAGCTTAATAATTTCAATTTCACGGTTAAATGACATATAGTGCTTTTTAGCAATGTTTGGAAACTTGGTAGCCACACGAATTGGGCGGCTTAGGTCCTCTTTATAATCGTTGTGTGATGCAACGCACATATCACACCTGCCAAGCTTTAAATCTAAAAGCTCATAAAGTGACAGACCGCTTTCGTCCAAAATATCCTTACCTGCTATGCCAAGGTCTGCGGCGCCGTGATAAACATAAACGGCAACATCAGACGGTTTAACAAGCAAATATCTTACACCGTTTTCTGTGTTTTCAAAAACAAGCTTGCGGTTATCATCATATATTTCACTGCAGTCATAGCCAATTTTGGCAAAAAGATTATAAACCTTATCACCAAGGCGGCCTTTTGGTAATGCTATGGTAATCATTTTTTACTCCTTTGTTAAATTGCCGTTGTCATAATACATAATTTGTTTAGCCTTAATATTTAACTCATTTTTATGGGCTATCATTACCTTTTTGCCGGTGTTTTCAAAATCGGCAAGTATTTTAAACAAATTGGCATCACTTTGATTTGCAATGATTAAAACATCACAGTCAAACTCATTTTTATTTGGGTAATAAAGGTTAAGTCCGTCAAGGTAAAGGGCAAAGCCTAAAGCACCGCCTTTGCCGCGTATTTTTTTAGCAAGACTGTCATACCTGCCACCCGACAAAACAGGGGAGGGGCTGTTTTTAACATAACCCTGCAAAAGTATGCCGTTATAATAATCTAAATGATTTAAAACCGAAAGGTCAAAAACCAGATTTTTAAAGTAATCATTATCCTTAATAGCCTTGCAAAGGTCATAAAGCTCATTATAAGCAGCCAAGGTTTTCTCATCGGTAACAAGCTCATTAAGGGCGGGTAACACCTCATCAAGTCTGCCGTTTATTGAAGAAATTTTAAGCAGTCTTTCAACAATGCTGTCCTCAATGCCGCTAAGCCTACACCAGTTTAAAAGGTCGTGACGATTTTTACGCTTAATAAAGCCAAGTATTTTTTTGCGGCGCTCACCCATAATGCCTGCATCGGCAAGGGCGGCAGATACAAACCCAATGTGGGATATAATAAGGTTAAATTCATTATCAATTTTGGCAAGACTGTTAAGGGCAAGCAAAACTATTTCGGCGGTAGAGTGTGAATCAATATCACCCAAAAGCTCAACCCCGCACTGCTTAATTTCCTTACAGTCGTGGGTATCATCGGTAATGCGATAAACATTTTCGTTATAATAATATCGCGCTTCGGCACCGGGTAGGGTGCGTGCGTTTTTAACTATTGAAAGGGTAATATCGGGTTTAAGCGCCATAAGACGACCGGCAGAGTTATTAAAGGCAATAATTCCATCGGTTGAAAGAAAATCTCTGTTATCACTGTAAAAGCCGTATTCTTCAAACTTGCTCATACAGTATTTTTGGTAACCAAACTGCTCATAAAGGCGTGAAAGCTCTAACGGCAGACGGTCCTCTAAGGGAAGTGAATTTATAAAGTTTTGCATATTACTTCCTCCAAGCGTAAAAAGTAAAAAATATTCAGTTTATTATAGTATATTTTTTTACTTTAGTCAACTAAAATATCTGATTATTATAATATAAATACAAAAATTGTCAAAGGTTATGGTTTTTGTGCAAATGTAGGTATATCATTTGTGATTTTTGTAAAATCTTAAAAAAACACTTGCAACGGCGGATTTGTTGTGATATAATACTCTAGCTGCTTAATGTGGCAAACTATGTTAAGCAGTAAAATATTACACACGCTGTGCCCATTGACGGGGCAGGTGATTTTGAGAGGATGCTGACTCAAAATAAAACCGCCAAGTATGAAGCATAGCGGAGGAAAAACCTTAGGAGGAAACAAAAATGGCATCAGTAGTATCTATGAAACAACTCTTGGAGGCCGGCGTACATTTTGGTCATCAGACCCGTAGTTGGAACCCCAAAATGGCCGAGTATATCTTTACCGAGCGTAACGGTATTTATATTATCGACCTTCAAAAAACCGCAAAGAAGTTAAACGAGGCTTATATTTTTGCCCGTGACATCGCAGCAGCAGGCGGCGACATTCTCTTTGTTGGTACCAAAAAACAGGCTCAAGATTCAGTTAAGGAAGAGGCTATCAACTGCTCAATGCCCTACGTAAATGCACGTTGGCTTGGTGGTATGCTTACCAACTTCCGTACCATCCGTCGCAGAATTGAGCGTTTAAATCAGCTTCGCGCTATGGAGCAGGACGGCACCTTTGACCTTCTTCCCAAGAAGGAAGTTATCAAGCTCCGTTTAGAGATTGAAAAGCTTGAAAAGTTCCTTGGCGGTATTCAGGATATGAAGAAAATCCCCGGCGCTATGTTTATAGTTGACCCCCGCAAGGAAAGAATTGCAGTTCAAGAAGCTAAAAAACTTGGTATTCCGATTATTGCTATTGTTGATACCAACTGCGACCCTGATGAAATTGACGCAGTTATCCCCGGTAATGATGACGCTATCCGTGCAGTTAAACTGATTGCAGGCACCATTGCTCAGGCAGTTATTGAAGGCCGTCAGGGCGAGCAAACTGCACCTGAGGCTGAGGCCGAGGCAGAAGAGGCTACCGAAGAGGCAGCTGAATAATCAGTTTTAAATATATTGTTTGGAGGAATTTATAATGGCATTTACAGCTAAAGACGTTCAGGCCCTCCGTGAAAAAACCGGTTGCGGCATGATGGATTGTAAAAAAGCATTGGTTGAAACCGATGGCGATATGGATGCAGCTATTGAATTTTTAAGAGAAAAAGGTCTTGCACAACAGGCTAAAAAAGCCAGCCGTATTGCTGCTGAAGGTCTTGTTCTTGCTGCTGCTTATGGCGATGTTGGCGTAGTTGTTGAAATCAACTCTGAAACCGACTTTGTTGCCAACAGCGACACCTTTAAAGAACTTGTAGGTAAGGTTGCAAAGGTTATTGCTGACCAAAACCCTGCCGATGTTGATGCACTTCTTGCTTGCAGTGAAAACGGTGTTACCGTTGCCGATATGATTCAAGAGGTTTTCCTTGCAGTTCGTGAGAACATCAAGGTTCGCCGCTTTGAGCGTTATGAAGGCGTTGTATCAACCTATGTTCACGCAGGTGGTAAAATCGGCGTTATGGTTAAGTTTGATACCGCAGCTGCTGATAACGACACCTTTAAAGAAATGGCTAAAGATGTTGCAATGCAAATTGCAGCAGTTAATCCCCAGTACCTTTCTAAGGACACCGTTCCTGCTGATGTAGTTGAGCATGAGAAGTCAATCCTCGTTGCCCAAATGAAGGAAGACCCCAAAATGGCTAACAAGCCTGAGCAGGTTCTTGGTAAAATTGTTGAGGGTAGAATTGGTAAATTCTTCTCTGAAACTTGCCTTTTACAGCAAGAGTTTGTTAAAGACGGTGACTACACCGTTGAAAAGTATATTGCAGCAAAAGCAAAGGAAATTGGCAGTGACATTTCAGTTGCTTCATTCGTCCGTTTTGAAAAGGGCGAAGGCATTGAAAAGCGTGTAGACAACTTTGCAGATGAAGTTGCAAGCATGATTAAGTAATTTAATTTTAAACCCAAGCGCCTTAATTGGTGCTTGGGTAATTTTATGCAATAAAGGCGATAAAATGGATTTATTTGGTCTGACCTTATTACAAACTTTGAAAGAGTTTCGGACCATTGTTCAAATATTGCCGGTTGCCTTATCGACTTTAATCATAAGGATATGAATATTCACGAAAATCTTAGGGCATTTAAACTTGGTGATACCAAATTTAATGAAAAATTCACCGAGTACAGCCAAAAATATTCATTGTAATATAGTTATACTAAAGGCCCTGTTTGAAAAACGGGGCTTTTATTTTTTAAAAAAATATAATTTAAATAAAAAATTTGTAATTTACTAGTGAAAAAAATTCTATATTATGGTATAATGAAAAAAATAAGTTTTTTAAAGGAGATTTATTATGAGATTTATTCAGGTTGAAAGTTATGAAAAATTAAGCCGTATGGCAGCAGGCATTATTGCCGCACAGGTTATATCAAAGCCCGATTCAGTGCTTGGTCTTGCTACAGGTTCATCACCAATTGGTACATATAAGGAGTTAATTAAGGGCTTTGAAAACGGTGACCTTGATTTTTCTGAAATCACATCGGTTAATTTGGATGAATATGTTGGTCTTACAGGTGAAAACGACCAAAGCTACCGCTATTTTATGAATAATAATCTTTTTTATTATATCAATATCAATAATGAAAACACCTTTGTTCCAAACGGCTGTGCCGATGATTTAGCTGCTGAAGGCGCCGCTTATGATGAAAAGATTAAAGAGCTTGGCGGTATTGATTTACAGCTTTTGGGCATTGGTCTTGACGGTCATATCGGTTTTAATGAGCCGGCTGATTTCTTTACCAAAGAAACACATGTGGTTGATTTGCATGAATCCACTATTGAGGCTAACTCACGCTTTTTTGCCAGCCGCGATGATGTGCCCACCAAAGCAATAACCATGGGTATGATGTCAATTATGCAGGCCAAAAAGGTACTGCTTATTGCCAACGGTGCCAATAAAAAAGATATTTTACAAAAGGCATTTTTTGGTCCAATTACCCCTGAAGTACCCGCCTCAATCTTACAGCTTCACCCCGACCTTACCGTAATATATAGCGAAAATTAAAATAACCTCTTGCAATTTTCTACAAGATGTGGTATACTTTATAAAAATTTTGTAAAAAGGCGGCTAAATTATGAAATGTCCGTATTGTTCTTTTGAAGAAAGCAAGGTTATTGATTCTCGTCCCACTGATGAGGGTGAGCGCATTCGCCGTAGGCGTGAATGCTTAAAATGCCAAAAGCGTTTTACCACCTATGAAATCATTGAAAGCTTGCCAATCATAGTAATTAAAAAGGATAAATCACGCGAGGTATTTAACCGCGATAAGCTTTTAAACGGCTTGCTTCGTGCTTGTGAAAAGCGCCCCGTATCATTAGAAAAGCTTGAGGATATTATTGATGATATTGAAGCAGTACTTCAAAACTCATTAGACCGCGAAATTTCAAGCGATAAAATCGGTGAGCTTGTTATGGATAAGCTTAAAGAGGTTGATGAGGTTGCATATGTGCGCTTTGCATCGGTTTACCGCCAGTTTAAGGATATTGGCACCTTTATGAGTGAGCTTAATAAGCTTCTTAACACAAAATAGTTATTAAAAAACAGCAGGTCATGCGACCTGCTGTTTTTTTATTTTGCTTTAATTAACATTGCCCTTGTAGCATTTAAAATTTCAATCATTGTAACACCTACATCGGCAAATATTGCCAGCCACATTGGGGCAAAGCCAAAAGCCGCAAGGGTAAGCACAATAAGCTTTACCGCTATAAAAAATAAAATATTTTGCTTTACTATAAAAAGTGTGCGCTTGGCAATTTTGCGTGCCAAAATAAGCTTTTTAATGTTATCATCCATAATAACTATGTCGGCGGCTTCAATGGCGGCATCACTGCCCAAAGCACCCATTGAAATACCAATATCCGACCGCATTAAAACAGGTGCATCATTTATGCCGTCACCCACAAAGCCAACAATTTCATTGCTTTGTTTTTGTGATAAAAAGTTTTCACTAAGGGCTACCTTATCATTGGGTAATAATTCACCGTGATATTCATCAATACCCAGGTCCTTTGCCACTTTGGCGGCGGTTTTAACATTATCACCGCTAAGCATTACGGTACGAACTGCGCTTTGCTTTAAACTGTCAATCGTTTCTTTGGCGCCTTCTTTAATTTCGTCGGCAATAACTATGTGACCCATATATTCGCCGTTCATTGCTATATGAACCGTACTGCCAACTAAATGATGCTTATGACACTGGTCACATTCGTGAATTTTAATTTTTTCAAGTGTCATTAGCTTTTCATTGCCTACCAGCACCTGCTTGCCCTCAATATCGGCCCTTATTCCGTTACCGGGCAGTTCTAATATATTTTCTGCCTTAAGGTCGGGCACCTTGCCGTATGCAGCAACCAGTGAAACTGAAATGGGGTGGTCGCTGTAGCATTCAGCAGCCGCCGCTATTCTCAGCAGCTCGGCCTCGGTCACCTTTTCGGGGTGTATGGCGGTAACAACAAAGCTGCCCTTTGTAAGGGTGCCTGTTTTATCAAAAAGGCAAACCTTCATTTTGGCAAGTTTTTCTAAATACTCGGCGCCCTTTATAAGTACACCTTTTTTTGATGCGGCACCCATACCGCCAAAAAATGCAAGCGGTACCGATATAACAAGCGCGCAGGGGCAGGCGCTAACCAAAAATGAAAGTGAGCGTTCAATCCACTCCATAAATCCGCCGGTGGCACCCAAAATAGGGGGTAGCACCGCCAAAATAACCGCCGCACATACAACTATTGGTGTGTAAATGGCGGCAAATCTGGTAATAAAGCTTTCGGTCTTTGCCTTTTTTGCCGATGCATCTTCAATAAGCTCTACAATTTTACCAACGGTGGAGTTTTCGTATTCCGCCTCAACCTTAATTTCTAAAACGCCTTCATTGTTTATTGAGCCACTTATAACCCTGTCACCTGTAGCAACATTAAGCGGCAGACTTTCGCCCGTTAGGGCAGAGGCATTAACGGTACTGTTACCCTTAATAATTTTACCGTCAAGGGGGATTTTTTCGCCCGCCTTTACTAAAATTATTTCACCAATGCTTACTTCATCAGGGTCAACAGTTACTATTTCGCCATCCCTTATTACATTGGCATATTCGGGTAAAATGTCCACAAGGTCGGCAATAGATTTGCGTGAACGCTCGGTGGCAAGGCTTTCAAAAAATGTGCCAAGTCTGTAAAGAATTACAACTATCGCCGCCTCACCCGCGGTGCTGTGCGCGTGACCATGGTCGCCATGCGGACCTAAAACGCTTAATGCTAAGGCGCCAATGGTGGCAACCGCCATAAGAAAGTTTTCATCAAAAATGCGGCCGCCCAAAATGTTTAAAAACGCTTTTCTAAGCAGTCCCGCACCGCAAATAATGTAGGGTATAAAGTAGCAGGCCGTTTCAATTAAATATCCATATTGGCCAAAGTCATCAAAATGAATAAACTGAAAGCCCACATAAAAAAGTGCCGAAATTATTATTTGAATTATAGTTTTCTTTTGTTTCTTAGTCATAATATTACCTTATTTTTCGGTTATTTCACAGTCGGGCTCAACCTTTTTGGCGGCCTTTTCAATTTGCTTTAAAAGGTTATCCCAGTCAGCCGTTTCATCAACCTCTAAAATTATTTTTTGTGTTAAAAATACAACCCTTACGCTTTCAACCCCGTCAAGCTTGCTGATATTTTTTTCAACCTTTGCGGCGCAGTTAGCGCAGTCAATTTCAGTAAATTTAAGTGTTTTTTTCATAACAATGCTCCTATTTTGCATTTTGCTTGTTTGTAATATATTATATATTATACCACACTGTGTCAATAGTGTTTTATTTATATAGATTATATAGTTAATGTGCTTGACACTAATTATAGGTTGTGGTAAAATTATAAAGTATATAATTCGGTTTTGGAATCGGGCAAGCCGGTCCGATATTCCAAAATCCGTATTGGAGGAAAATAAATATGAAAAACAGCGAAAAAAGTATGGAAACAATCGTAGCCCTTGCAAAGGGTAGGGGCTTTGTTTACGCCGGTTCTGAAATATACGGCGGTCTTTCAAACACCTGGGACTACGGCCCACTTGGTGTTGAGCTTAAAAACAATGTTAAAAAAGCATGGTGGAAAAAATTTGTTCAAGAAAATCAGTACAATGTAGGTCTTGACAGTGCAATTCTTATGAATCCGCAGGTTTGGGTTGCATCGGGTCACGTTGGTGGCTTCTCTGACCCGCTTATGGACTGTAAGGACTGTAAAACCCGCCACCGCGCCGATAAGCTTATTGAAGATACAGGCGTTAACCCCGCTGGCTGGAGCTTTGAGCAAATGTCTGATTATATTAAGGAAAACAATATAGTTTGCCCTGACTGTGGCTCCTGCAATTTTACCGACATCAGAAAGTTTAACCTTATGTTTAAAACATTTCAGGGTGTTACTGAGGATGCTAAAAATGAAATATTCCTTCGCCCCGAAACTGCACAGGGTATTTTTGTAAACTTTGCAAATATTCAGCGTACCACCCGTCGCAAGCTGCCCTTTGGTGTTTGTCAGGTTGGTAAGTCATTCCGTAATGAAATAACCCCCGGTAACTTTATATTCCGTACCCGTGAGTTTGAACAGATGGAGCTTGAATTCTTCTGCAAGCCCGGTACCGATTTAGAGTGGTTTAAATATTGGAAGGACACCTGCAAAAACTGGTTGTTAAGCCTAGGCATTAGGGAGGAAAATTTACGCCTTCGTGACCACGAGCAGGAGGAGCTTTCACACTATTCAAACGCTACCACCGACTTTGAATTTTTATTCCCATTTGGTTGGGGTGAGCTTTGGGGCATTGCCGACCGCACCGACTTTGACCTTAGCGCCCATATGAAGGAATCAACCAAAAGCCTTGAGTATTTTGACCAAGAAACAGGCGAAAAGTTTGTACCCTATGTTATTGAGCCATCGCTTGGTGCTGACCGTGTACTGCTTGCCTTCCTTTGTGATGCCTATGATGAAGAAACCGATGAAAAGGGTGATACCCGTACAGTTCTTCGCCTGCATCCTGCACTTGCCCCATATAAGGCCGCAGTGTTACCCCTTAGCAAAAAGTTAAGTGATAAGGCTATGGAGGTTTTCCATACCCTTGCTAAAGATTATATGATAGATTTTGATGACGCAGGTTCAATCGGTAAGCGTTACCGTCGTGAGGATGAAATTGGTACACCCTTCTGCATTACCTACGACTTTGAAAGTGAAGAGGATGGCTGTGTAACCGTTCGTGACCGCGACACAATGAAACAGGAGCGCATTGCAATTGCCGACCTTAGCGATTATATCAAATCTAAATTGGAGTTTTAAAATTGGATTTAAAACGTATTGAAAATGCCGTAAAAGAAATTCTTATAGCAATAGGTGAGGACCCTGAGCGTGAAGGCCTAGTGGAAACACCTGCCCGTGTTGCCAGAATGTATGAGGAGGTTTTTAGCGGTCTAAGTGAAGACCCTGTAAAGCATATAAAAACCTTCAATACAGGCAATGATGAAATGGTGGTAGTAAGGGATATACCGCTTTACTCAATGTGTGAGCATCATCTTTTGCCCTTTGTTGGTAAGGCGCATATTGCCTATATACCCAAAAACGGTGTGGTTATTGGGCTTTCAAAGCTTGCAAGGATAGTAAACTGCTTTGCCAGGCGCCCCCAACTTCAAGAAAGGCTAACCGCCAATGTTGCTGATTTTCTTGAAAAGGAGCTGGATGCCTTAGGCGTTGCCGTTGTTATTGAGGCTGAACACCTTTGTATGACAATGCGCGGTATTCGTGCATCGGGTGCCCAGACTTGCACCTCTGCCCTTAGGGGAATTATGAGGTCGGACAGTCGCACCCGTGCCGAAGCGCTAAAGCATTTAGAAAAGTAAAATGAATAACAGTCAAAAAGTTTTCCGCTTCCGCGAGGGGTCACTCCCTCTCGGAAGCCGTACCTATATTATGGGCATTATTAACATTACACCCGACTCTTTTTCCGATGGCGGTGAAAATTTAATCCCCGAAAATGCCCTAAAAACCGCACTTGATATGCAAAAAGCAGGCGCCGATATTTTGGATATTGGCGGTCAGTCTACAAGACCGGGGCATACACCCGTTGCCCCCGATGATGAGTGGCAAAGACTTAAAGCCCCGCTTGAGCTTATAATAAAAAATGTTAATATTCCCGTTTCGGTGGATACCTTTTACCCCGAGGTTGCAAAAAAAGCGCTTGAAATGGGGGCACATATTATTAACGATGTCAGCGGCAAGGTTAACCCCGAAATGACCGCCATCGTTAAAAAATACGGCGCAGGCATAGTGCTTATGCATTCGGGCGAGGAAAAAACAAATAACATTATAAGTACAGTTAATGCCAAACTTACATCAATGCTGGCCGAGGCGGTGCAGCTTGGTGTACCGCCCGAAAACATTTGCCTTGACCCTGGTATTGGCTTTGGTAAAACCAATGAACAAAGTCTGGAGCTTATAAATAACACTGCCGATGTTAAGGTGGGGGGCACCGCATATTTGCTTGCCGCATCAAGAAAAAGGGTTATTGCCTACCTTTTGGGTGATGAGGGTATACCCCCAAACAAGCGTGATGAAGGCACGGTTGCCGCGCATCTTATAGGTGTTAAGGGCGGTGCCGATATTATAAGGGTGCATAATGTACCCCTTGCAGTAAAGTCACTAAAAACTTTGTCCAATGAAAGGAACAAATAATAATGAGCGGTTTAAATAAAAAAATTACCGTAATAGGTGCGGTGGCACTTATTATAATGGATATTTTGGTGCTGACAGGCACTGTAAAAGCATCTGAAACCAGTACCTTTAGCAGTTTTATGTGGAATATGGTACCTGCAGGACTTTTGCTTGGCACAACCGTACTTTGTGCGAATTTTGATGTTAGCGCAAAAAAGGTTGCGGGTGTTATTTCGGTTATAGTTTTTGGCTTTATGGCGGCCTTTAGGGCGCTTGCCTTTGGCGTTTTTATTTATGACCGCATTACACTTGAAAACCCTGTGGCTATGACCTACTCAGATTACACAAAAACTGCCGAACTTGTTGGTTATATGCTGCTTATGGTGGCAGCAATATTCTTTATTATGTTTTTGCTTAAAGGCGCTTTTCGTAAAACCACTACCATAATTTCGGGCATTTCATTTGCCATAATTGTTGGTGCTTGGGTGGTTAATTTATATAACCTCATAAATGATGCAATTTTTTATGATGCAGCCTTTAGTGAAATATTAAGCGCCTTTATAAGTGATGGCCTTGTTTGGAGCCTTGTAATGGTAATTGCATATCTTTCAACATTTGCTTCTAATTTAGGGCTTTTAAAGGGCGCAGAAAAGAAGGACTAATTTTTATGGATGAAATTTATATTAAGGGTTTAAAAATCTTTGCCTACCACGGCGTTAATCCTGAGGAGACCGAAAACGGTCAAGAATTTGAACTTGATGTTACTATGTATGCTAATCTTGACTCGGCACGCCAAAGCGATGATTTAGATGATACAGTAAGCTATTCTGCCGCACGCAAGGTAATAAATGCCGCAATGACCGAAAGACCATATAAGCTTATTGAAAGGGCGGCAGAGGTAGTAGCTAATAGGCTTTTGGCTGAATTTAGCAAACTGCAAAAGGTTGAAATAACCCTTAAAAAGCCCAACGCACCAATGTCGGGTGTTTTTGATTGGGTAGGGGTTAAAATAAGCAAACACAAATAAGCCAAACCTGCCTAAAATGGCATACTTTCGGCGCTTTTTGGTTTGTTATCATCCGTAGGCGTTGGCCTTACGGATTCTTTCGCACCAAAAATCACACAAAATTCTTCACATTTTAGGTCGAAGAATTTTAAAGTGGAGGATTTTTGTCTGTGCGAGGCATAAAACGCAGTTAATCCTAGTGGATTAACGAGTATTTTAACAATGCAAAGACAAAAATCGTACCTTTAAAATCAGGTTCGGATTATTTGTGTTTGCTTAAAAAACGAGGTAGTAAAATGTCAACTGCATTTGTTGGTATAGGCACTAATATGGGCAATCGTATTGAAAATATTGAAAAAGCCTTAAATGCATTAAATTTGTTGCCCGATACAAAGGTTTTAGCCGTTTCAAACATATATGAAACCCTGCCTTGGGGTGGGGTGGAGCAGCCAAACTTTTTAAATGGTGTTATTAAGCTTCAAACCGACCTTTCACCCAAGGCGCTGCTTGGTGCCTTGCTTGGTATTGAGGCGGCAATGGGCAGGGTGCGTACCATTAAAAACGGGCCCAGAGTATTGGATTTAGATTTACTGACCTTTGACAGTGAGGTTATAAACACAAAAGAACTGACCCTGCCGCACCCATTTATGTTACAGCGTGAGTTTGTTTTAAAGCCCTTAACCGAACTGGATGATAATATAATCTATAAAGATGCCCTTGATAATTTAAAGCAGGGGGAAGTGTGGCTATATGAAGCGTAAACTTATAACCGCATTGGACATATTTATAATAGCCGCACTTTTGGCTGTTTGTGTATTTTCTTTCTTTATTTTTAACGGGTCAGATTTAGGCACAACCGCCGTTATAACCCTTGAAAATAATCAGGTGTACAGGTTAAGTTTAACCCAAAACACAGAAAAGCTTATTAAAACCGATTATGGCTATAACAAAGTGGTTGTTGAAAATGGTTACTGCTTTGTTAAATCGGCCGACTGCCGCGATGCTATTTGTATAAACCGTGGCAAAATAAA
>JAFNZJ010000049.1 GCA_017382915.1 Clostridia bacterium
ATTTAACGGAGGTGTCTTTTATGGATAGGGTTATTTTGCACTGTGACCTTAATAACTTTTTTGCGTCGGCAACCCTTGCCGGTAATCCAACGCTAAAAACACTTCCTGTTGCTATTTGTGGTGATGCTAAAAAACGCCACGGAATAGTTTTGGCAAAAAACACCGTTGCTAAAAGCTTTGGGGTGCTTACCGCCGAAACTATATGGGAGGCTAAGCGCAAATGCCCCGACCTTGTAACGCTGCCACCTAATTATAAGCTTTATGAAGAGCTTTCAAAAAAGGTGCAAAAAATATATCTTGATTTTTCTGACAGGGTGGAGCCTTTTGGCATTGATGAATGTTGGGTTGAAATAACCAATCCCAATATGACCTTAGCTTTAGGTGAAGAAATTGCCAATAAAATAAGAAACAGAGTTAAAAATGAATGTGGTGTTACCGTTTCGGTTGGTGTAAGCTTTACCAAAACACTTGCCAAATTAGGCTCGGACATTAAAAAGCCGGATGCAGTAACGGTAATTGATAAAAGTTATTTAAAAAATGTTATTTATAAAAGGCCCTGCAGTGACCTTTTATTGGTTGGACGTTCACCCGCCAAAACACTTAAATCCATGGGTATTTTTACCATTGGTGACCTTGCCGCCGCCAATGAAACCGCACTTATAGGTAAGCTTGGCAAAAACGGTCAAACCCTAATTAAAATGGCAAGGGGTGAGGACACCGAAGCCGTAAAATCATACTTTGAACACGAAAAGCCAAAAAGCATTGGCCATTCGGCAACGGCCGAAAATGACCTAACCGAAGAAGGTGAAGTTTTTGCGGCATTTATTGAATTTTCTGAAGGAATATGTTATAAGCTAAGAAAAGAAAATTTGCTTGCGGGTACGGTTGCCATACACACCCTTACAGGTGATTTTGAAGGCAGGGAATATAGAACTCCGCTTGAAGCACCTACCGACCTTTCAATGACCATAGCAAAGGCCGCAATGGAGCTTTTTAAAAAGAACAACTGCCTTTCGGTACCGCTTAGGGCGGTTGGTGTCAGGGTGGTTAATTTAACCGAAAAAACCGATGCTATGCAGTTAAGCCTTTTTGAAAATGCTGATGAAATTAAAGCCGAACAAAATTTAGAAAAAGAAATTTTAGATATTCGCAATAAATACGGTGATAATTCACTTAAACGGGCGGTTTGTATTAACAATAAAGCAAAGCCGTCATCACCGGGATTTTATAAAAAGTAATGACACCCCGCAGTTAACTTAAAAATGTTGACAGCAGGGTGTTTTTGCATTAAAATATATATGTATTATTTTGTTTGGGATGTGGTAATAATGGTTAAAATTTCCCCCTCAATTTTAACGGCCGATTTTTTAACACTTAAGGATGATATTAAAAAGCTTGAAGCGGCCGGTGTTGATATGCTTCATTTAGATGTTATGGATGGCATTTTTGTTCCCAATATATCGTTTGGTGCGCCTGTTATTCGCTCAATAAAAAAGCACACCGAACTTCCGCTTGATGTGCATCTTATGATTGACCGACCACACAGGTATTTAAAGGACTTTATAAATGAAGCCGATTATTTAGGCTTCCATTTTGAGGCAGGCTCAAACAATAAAGACCTGCTTTGTGATATTAGGGCCAACGGCAAAAAATCCTGCATTACCATAAAACCCGCCACCAAGCCGGAGGAAATATTTGACCTTTTACCCTTTGCCGATATGGTTTTGGTAATGTCGGTGGAGCCTGGCTTTGGTGGGCAA